>DATCLV010000287.1:0-4670 GCA_036563745.1 Acidimicrobiales bacterium
CGGCCGGCCAGCAAGGCCTTGAGGTCCTCGTCGGCCGAGTCGGCGTCGCGCAGCAGGAACTGGACGGTGGTGCCCACCTCGGGCGTCGCCCCGACCGCCAGGGCGCCGCGCTCCCGGTCGACGCCCACCACGTTGCGGACGAGGAAGTCGTCCCGGTCGAAGGACACCTGGTGCTCGTCGGCGACGATCCCCAGGTGGAGGCCGCCGTCGGCCACGATCCCGCGCTCGTCCTCGGACAGGCGGGCGAGCACGGTCTCCACCTGCTCGACCGCCGGCCGGCCCGCCACCTCGAACAGCAGGTTGCCCTCGGCCCGTGTGACGATCATCGGCCGCCCCACCGGCCGGCACCCCTGCGACACCACGGTCTCGACGTCCTCGAGCAGCACGCCGACGCCGCCGTCGCGGTGGATCTCGCCGTCGAGCACCAGCTTGTTGTGGCCGGGGGACATGCCGGCCGACGCCAGGCCACCGATCACCGGCGCCGCGTGGGCGCCCCGCGACGCCACCACGTCGAGCATGTCGGGCACCGGCAGCGTGAAGGGGTCGGCCAGCAGCAGCACGGTCTGGCGCCGCCCGGCAGCCGGCTGGGGCAGGCCCTGGAACGCCGAGCCCGAGGTGGTCTGGGGGAACGCGGTCACCCGCACCGGGTCGGGCACGTAGCCCAGCTGGGCCGCCCACAGGCTGAGCGCCGGCTCGTCCTCCACCTCCTCGGTGCCGCCGATCACGCCACCGGCGGTCACCCCCAGCAGCCGCCGGGGCCCGACCAGCGCCCGGACGGTCCCGACGATGTCCTCGAACGCCCGGCCGTGGCCGGCGCCGCAGAACAGCAGGGCCAGGTCGGGCGGCGGGCCGGGGAGCGCCTCCAGCACCTCGCCCACCACCTCGGCGGTGGCGTCCGGCGGCGAGGGGTGGCGGGAGACGGCGGCAGCGAAGCGCATGGCGGCTGGTCAGCTCTCGGGAGGCGGTGGCACCAGTGTGTAGGGGACCACCACGGTCGTGCCACCGGTCCCGATCCGGCAGTGGGCCTCGACCGTGCCGTAGTCCGGCAGCTCCAGCTCGGCCCGCACCAGCCGGTAGGTGAACTTGCCCGGCTCCACCTGGAGGGGCTGCACGTTGCGGGCGATCTGCTCGCCGTCGCGGCGGAACACCACCTCCAGGACGCCGTTCGGGTCGCCGTCGGGTGGGCAGCGCACCAGCACCACCAGGTGGGGGGTCACCGTGACCGGGGGCGGCGAGGGCGCGGCGGCGGAGAAGTGCACGCCGGTGAGGTCGATCCGGGTCGGCCCGCCCGGGTACGGCGAGCTCAGGTCGATCCCCTCGATGAAGAGCGCGGCGACGATGTCCATCACCCGGAAGCTACGTGACGCCGCGTCACCCCGGGGGAGATCGGTCACCAAGGGCGAGATCGGTGACAAACGGTGGCCAGCCGTGCGTCCCCGGGCCGGTACCCTGCGACCGATGGCCAACGTGGGTGAAGCCGGCTCCACGCGAGCGATGATCCTCGCCGAGGCAAGGAAGTGCTTCGCCGAGTCGGGCTACGACGGCACCTCCCTCAACGACATCGCGGCCGGCGTCGGCATCCGCCGCGCCAGCCTGCTGCACCACTTCCCGTCGAAGGAGGCGATCTACCAGGCCGTCTTCGAGCGAGCCCTGTCGGACTGGGCGGAGCGGATCGAGGAGGCGATCGACCTGCCCGAGGTCGAGGGGTGGACCTACCTCGACCGGGTGCTCACCACCGCCATGGAGTGGTTCATGGAGAACCCCGACTTCGTGCGGCTGGTGCGCCACGAGTCGCTGGCGCCCGACAGCGACCACCTCGGGTTCGACCTCGGGGAGGCCCTGCGGCCGTGGTTCAAGCAGGCGGTCGACTACTTCCACCGGGAGATGGGGGCCGGGCGGTTCCGGAAGCAGGACCCCGAGCAGCTGATCATCAGCGGCTACGGGGCGATCCTCAACTACTTCAGCGACGTCCACTTCCTCGAGGGGCTCCTCGGGCGCGACCCGATGACCCCCGAGGCCCTGGAGGCCCGCATGGAGCACATCCGGGCGTTCTTCCGGGCGGCGCTGGAGCCGTAGCCCGCCGACCGGGCCCGCCCGGCGACGCGGCGCGGCGTCCGGTCCGCGCTCGGCCCGGTCACGGAGGGTGTGACTTCGGGGACGTCGGTCCCCCTCACTAACGTTCCCCCTCGTGCCCACCCTCTCCGAAGCGGGCTCGAAGGAGCTGCTGGGCGCCTTCGGCGTGCCCTTCCCCGCAGAACACGTGGTGACCACGGCCGACGACGCCGTCGCCGCCGCCGAGGCCCTGGGCGGGCCGGTGGTGGTGAAGCTCGGCGGCGACGCCATCGCGCACAAGACCGAGCGCGGCCTGGTCCGGCTGAACCTGGTGGGCGCCGAGGCGGTGCGCGACGCCGCCGAGGCGCTGCTCGCCGCCGCCAGGCCCGAGGACGGGGAGGTCCACCTGCTGGTGGCGCCCATGCTGCGGGCCACCCGCGAGCTGATCGCCGGCCTCCACCGCGACGGGCAGTTCGGCACCACCGTGATGCTGGGCGTCGGCGGGATCCTGGCCGAGGCCGTCGCCGACGTCGCCTTCCGGCTGGTGCCGATCACCCGCGTCGACGCCGAGGAGATGCTCGACGACCTCGCCACCCAGAAGCTGCTGGGGGAGTTCCGAGGCGAACCCGCCGTCGACCGCGACGCCGTGGTCGACGTGCTGGTGGGCCTGTCCCAGGCCGCGGTCGACCGGCCCGACCTCGTGTCCGCCGACCTCAACCCGCTGCTGATCGTGGACGGCCGCCCGGTCGCCGTCGACGCCCTCGTCGAGCTGGAGGCGCGCCCGTGACCACCACCCGGCCCACGCCGACACCCGAGCAGTTCCGCGCGCTGTTCGACCCCCGGGCCGTCCTCGTGGCCGGCGCCTCGACGCACCCCGGCAAGTTCGGGTTCGTCGCCCTCCACAACATCCTGGCCTGCGGCTACCAGGGCAAGGTCTACGCCACCAACCGCGACGGCGCCGAGGTCCTGGGCGTCGCCACCGTGCGCGAGGTCGCCGAGCTCCCCGCCGGCGAGATCGACCTCGTCTTCGTGTGCACCCCGGCCGCCGCGAACCCCGACCTCCTGAAGGCGTGCGCCGAGAAGGGCATCACCGCCGCCTTCATCGCCTCCGCCGGCTACGGCGAGGCCGGCGAGGAGGGCCGCCGCGCCCAGGACGAGCTGGTCGCCCTGGCCGACGAGCTGGGCATCCTCCTGGCCGGGCCCAACGGGCAGGGCGTGGTGTCGACCCCGGCGCAGCTGTGCGCCCAGATCGTCGGGCCCTACCCGCCGGCCGGGCGGATCAGCGTGGCCAGCCAGTCCGGCAACCTGGTCAGCGCCTTCCAGAACTACGCCGGCCAGACCGGCGTCGGCATCGCCCGGGCCGTGTCGGCCGGCAACGCCGCCGCCGTCAACGTGCCCGACTTCCTCGAGTACTTCGCCGACGACCCCGCCACCGGCGTCGCCCTCGCCTACCTGGAGGGCGTCGGCGCGGGGGAGGGGCGCGCCGTCTACGAGCGGCTGCGGTCGGTCGCCGAGCGCCTGCCCGTCGTCCTCGTGAAGGGCGGCCGGAGCGCCGAGGGCCAGCGGGCCGCCGCCAGCCACACCGGGTCGCTGGCCAGCGACGACCGGGTGTTCGACGGCATGGTCCGCCAGGCCGGCGTCCAGCGGGCCGACACCGTCGAGCAGGCCTTCGACATCGCCGCCACCTTCGCCACCCAGCCCCTGCCCAAGGGGAACCGGGTCGCGGTCGTCACCACCGTCGGCGGGTGGGGCGTGGCCGCCGCCGACACGATCAGCCGCACCGGCCTCCGGCTCGCCCCGCTGGCCGACGACCTGCGGGCCGCGATCGACGAGCACCTCCCGCCGCGCTGGAGCCGCAACAACCCGATCGACATGGCCGGCGGCGAGACCCGCGACACCGTGCCGATCGTCCTCGACCTCGTCGCCTCCCACCCCGAGGTCGACGCCGTGATCTACCTGGGCATCGGCATCCAGTCGAACCAGGCCAAGCTCATGCGCGAGGGCCCCTTCCACCCGGACCACGGGATCGGGCGGATCGTCGACTACCACGAGCGCCAGGACACGCGCTTCGCCGAGGCCGCCATCGAGGTGAGCGACAAGACCGGCAAGCCCGTGCTGGTCGCCACCGAGCTGGCCGTGGCGTCGCCCGACAACCCCGGCGTCGCCACGCTCCGGAACGCCGGCCGCCTGTGCCACCCGTCCGCGAACCGGGCCGTCGTCGCCCTCGACCACCTGTGGCGGCGGGCCCGCTGGCTGCAGCGTCGAGGGCTCGCATGAGCGACGAGCGACGGGGACGGCACTTCGCCAGGAGCGACAAGGACGACGGGCGCCGCGGCCGGGGCAGCGGCGAGCACCGGCGCCCAGCGGGCGGTCCGCCGGGAGGTCCTCCGGGCGGTCCACCAGGTCCGCCAGGCCCGCCGGGCCGCCCGCCCGGCGACGTCCCCGGCGGCCCGCCTCCCCGCCTGCGGGAGAGCGACCGGCTCCGGGAGCGCCTGCGCGCCCAGCACATGGGCGCCACCGGGAGCGGCGACCTGCCGCCGCCCACCCGCCGGCCCGACCCGCCGATGCCCGAGCGCCGCCTCCCGCCCTGGGCGCTGCCGACGATCCTGGGCGTGGTC
>DATCLV010000300.1:0-3189 GCA_036563745.1 Acidimicrobiales bacterium
GGCGCGGCGGCTGGTGCTCGCGGCCGCCGCCGTGGCGGCCGTCGTCGGGATCGGGGTGGCGGCCGCGGCCAGCAGCCGGGGTGGGGACGACGGCGGCGCGGACGTCGGCACGGGCCCGGCCGACGGGCCGGCCGCGACCACCGCATCTCCGACGACGGCGCCGCCCGAGAGCCCGCCCACCACCTGCCCACCCGTCACCGTGCCTCCCGACGTCGCCGACATCGTCGGCCGCTCGCTCGTGATCCTGGGGTCCTACCTCGGGGACCGCACCGACGGGGACCCGAGCCAGATCACCATCGAGCAGACCGACGCGTTCACCCTCGACACGACCCTGCTCCCCGGGGCCGAACGGGTCCGGGTCGGGGACCACGAGGGCTGGCTGCTCCCCGGGCCGAACCCCGGCAGCGAGTTCTGGATGCTCCACCTCGAGTTCGGCGACCAGATCGTCACGATCAGCGCCGTGGACGTCGACCGCGAGCGGGTGCTCGACTTCGCGGCCAGCGTCCGGCCCGAGGGGGACAGCTTCACCTACGACCCGCCGGCCGGCATGACCCTGTACTGCTGACGCGGGTCGGCCCGTCAGTCGAAACGTGGCGTGAGGAGGTCGGCGGTGGCCTGCAGCTCCGCCGACACCCACGCCATGTCGCCCATCCCGTTGGCCCACCCGATGAGCCCCGACCACCACACGTGCCCCAGGACCTTCACCACCGCCGCCTCCTCGTCGGCGTCGGCGTCGGTGGGGAACGCCGGGCGCATGATCCGCGACAGGGCGCTGGTCATGCCGTTGAGCGCCTCGACGCCCGCCGGATCACCCGAGGTGAGCGCCGTGACCACCGCGGCCGCCAGCTTCGGCTGGCGCTCCATGGCCCGCAGCGCCCGGTTGAGCACGTCCATCACCCGGTCGCCGGTGCGGTCGCCGGTCGGCGGGCGGGCCCGGACCGTCTTCTCCAGCTCGGTCATCCACTCGACCATCGCCGAGGCGAGCAGCGCGTCCTTCGACGAGAAGTAGCGGTAGATCGTGCCCAGGGCGACGTTGGCGCGGGCGGCGACGTCGCGCATCTGGACCGACTCGTAGCCACCCTCCGCGGCCAGCTCCAGCGCGGCCAGGATCACCCGCTGCCGCCGGGCCGCCTGGCTCTTGGTGAGCGTGTCGAGCGCGGGTGCGTCCTGGCCAGGCATGGCGCACCAAGTTACCGGCGGTCGACCAGGCGGTGCGGGAAGGAGCGGGCGCGGCTGCTCACGCCGGCTCCCGCGGGAGGCCCAGGGCGCGCTCGCCGATGATGTTCGCCTGCACCTGGTCGCTGCCCCCGGCGATGCTCAGCGACGGCGCGTGCAGGAAGCGGCGGCGCCACATGTCGTCCTCGGGGCCCAGCTGGCCCGCCGGGCCCTGGATGCGGACCGCCGCCCGGGTCAGCGCCCGCATGTAGCGGGAGTGGGCCAGCTTCATCACGCTGGCCTCCTGTCCGGGCGGGCGACCCTGGCTGAGCGCGGTCTGCGTGCGGTAGCGGAGGAAGCGCAGCAGCTCCGCCTGGATGTGCACGCCGACGATCTCCTGGCGGGTCACCGGATCGCCGGCCTTGCCGTGCTGCCGGGCCAGCGCGGCCAGGGCGCCCGGGTCGATCCCGCCGCCGCCCGCGATCGACGACCGCTCGCTCTGCAGCGTGGTGCGGGCGATGCGCCAGCCGTCGCCCGGCTCGCCCAGCACGTTCCCGGCCGGGATGCGCACGCCGTCGAGGAACACCTCGGAGAAGTGGCGCTCCCCCGTCATCTGGCGGAGCGGGCGGATCGTGATGCCCGGGCTGGTCATGTCGACCAGGAAGTAGGTGATGCCCTCGTGCTTCGGCACGGTCGGGTCGGTGCGGGCCAGCAGGATGCCCCACTGGGCCCGCTGGGCCTGCGAGGTCCAGACCTTCTGGCCGTGGACCACCCACTCGTCGCCGTCCCGGACGGCGCGGGTGGTGAGGCCGGCCAGGTCGGAGCCGGCGTCGGGCTCGCTGAAGAGCTGGCACCACAGCTCCTCGCCCTTCAGGATCGGCGGCAGGAAGCGCTCCTGCTGCGCCGGGTTGCCGTGGGCGATGATCGTCGGACCGACCATGCCGACCGAGATCATGAACGCCCCGGTCGACACGCCGAAGCGGGCCTGCTCCTGGTTGAAGATCAGCTGCTCGATCGGCTTGCCGCCGCGGCCGCCGAACGCCTTCGGCCAGGTGATGCCGGCCCAGCCGCCGTCGTAGAGCGTGCGCTGCCACGCCTGGCAGCGGGCCAGGTAGACGGCCTCGTCGTAGTCGCTGGTCCAGAGCCCGGCCGAGAAGTCGTCGGGGTGGCCCTTGGGGATGGCGTGGGCCTCGAGCCACGCCCGTGCCTCGGCGCGGAAGGCGGCTTCCTCCGGCGTGTCGTCGATGTCCACGCCGTCAGATTAGAACACGTTCTAGTGTGGCGCCGTCTTCGCCAGTGCCGTCTTCGCTAGTGGGGTGCCGCCGCCGGCTCGTCCCACAGGCCGCTCAGCTTCCAGATCGGCTTCGACAGCCGGGTCACCAGGCCGAGCTCCACGCACAGCCGGCGCACCTTCGCCACCGAGTCCTTCACGAACTGGTCGGCCTGCTCCTTGTCGAGCTCCCGGCGCAGCGTGCCCCGGGGCATGCCGTGCTGGCGCAGCAGCTGCTTCGACGGCATCAGCATCGCCCGCGACATCACCCAGAGCAGCCGGGGTGCGGCGATCGAGAGGATCAGCCGGCGCACCGGGCCGAGCCGCGGCACGGTCCGCTTCAGGTAGTGGCGGGCGAACGACAGGTGCCGCGCCTCCTCGGTCACGTGGATCCGCATGATCCGCTCCAGCAGCGGGTGGCTCCCGTTCCCCGACCGCAGGGCCCGGCGCTGCGTGTAGTCGATCGGGTCCTCCCCACCCAGCACGAACAGGAAGAACAGCGGCGGGAAGCGGCGGGCCGTGCCCACCACGAACCGCGAGCCCAGCCGCAGGTCCCAGCGCAGCCCCTTCGGGTCGAAGCCCGACCGGTTCACGAACTCCTGGAACATCAGGGAGTGCTGCGCCTCCTCGATGACCTCGTGGTAGATGTACCGGAACTCGGGCGAGCCGTTCGGCAGCGTGGAGGCGTAGTCGAGCAGCCCCCGCTTCAGGACGCTCTCGAACTGGGCGCCGGTCTTCATCGCCATCGCCACCCGGTGCAGGCC
>DATCLV010000309.1:0-2332 GCA_036563745.1 Acidimicrobiales bacterium
GCCTGGTGCTGTGCCGCCTGGTTCTGTGCCGCCTGGTTCTGTGCCGCCGCCCGGATGGGCGCCGCCGCCCCAGCCGCGCTCGGGGTCGAAGGCCGGCCTGATCATCGGCATCGTCGCCGGGGTGCTCGTCCTCTGCCTGGCGGCGGGGGTCGGTGTCGTGCTGTTCGCGCGCAACCTGGGCCGGCAGATCTCGGAGGCGTTGCCGACGATCACGGCCCTCCCCACCGACGACGAGGGCGACGACGTCACGCCGCCGATCGACGAGGAGCCCGACCCCGCGCCCACCGGTGAGACGTTCGACATGGCCATCGGCGACGGCGTCGAGGTCACCCGCTCCGGCGACCAGTGGACCGTGTTCATCACCGGCGTCGAGTGGTTCGACGAGCCCTGCGACGAGTTCGGCTTTGCCGAGGACCCCATCGTCGTCTTCGACGTGGAGTTCGAGGTGATCTCCGGCACCGCGTCCGTGAACCCGCTGTTCGACTTCACGTACATCGGCGACGACGGAGTCGAGGTCATGCCGAGCCTGACGAGCTACTGCGACGAGCCGTCGTTCGACGACAGCTACGACCGCGAGGCCGGTGACCTGGTGACCGGCAAGATCGCGTTCGAGGTCCCGGGCGGGATCGGCGGGCGCCTGCGGTACGACTCCTCGTTCGAGCCCACCGCATCCTGGATCGTTCCCGGCCGGAGCTGATTCGGCCGTACGGGCGCCGGACCGGTCGCCGGTCCGGCGCCTTAGCTTTATTGAGGGTCGGGGAAGCTTCATTGAGGGTCGGGGACGTGCTATGGCCCTCTTCTTGCGGACGGGCCACGAGGAGCCGGCGCGTTCAGAACAGGGCGAGCTGGCCGGGCGCGGGGTCGCGCCGGGCGCGGGGGCTGCGACGCCACACCCACGGCTGGGCCACCTGCGCCAGCGCCTCGGGCGTGGGGGGCGGGCTGCCCCCGGTCAGCGCCCACAGCGACGGTCCTAAGTAGATACCCCGCTCGGCGAACGCCCGCCGCATGACGAACCGGTCGACCGGCAGGCGTACGTCGTCCAGATCCGGCATCGGCAGGTCGGCCCGCAGGCGCATCAGGGAGCGGTTGCGGGCCACGATGGCGCGCGCCTCCGGGGAGGCCAGGGTCTGCGCGGCGGCCTCGCCGACCACCGACCGGACGCGCGCGGCCGCCCCGGTGTCGAGAGCGGCCCACGCCGCCTCGACCGTTCCGAAGGCGGCGAGCAGCCGGGCCGCGGTGGCGGCGCCGAAACCGCGCACCCCGGGCAGGTTGTCGGACGGGTCGCCCCGCAGGGCGGCGTAGTCCACGTACTGCCACGGGTGCACGCCGTAGACGTCGAGCAGGGCCTGGGGGGTCACGAGCACGGCCTCGTCGATGCCCCCGTTGCGCACCCGTAGGACCGATGTCTCATCGTCGATGAGCGCGAAGGCGTCGCGGTCGCTGGTCATCAGCACCGTGCGCCAGCCCTGGCGGCGGGCCTGGGCGGCGGCGCTGGCCAGCACGTCGTCGGCCTCGTGGGCACGGGCCACGATCGTGGTGAGCCCGGCCTCGGCCAGTAGCCCCGGGGCGGCGCGAATCTGCTGCTCAAGGTCGGCGGGCTTGTCGGGCCGGTGGGCCTTGTACCCGGGGTACTGCGCCTTGCGAGCCGACTCGTCGGGGCAGTCGAAGCCGACCACCAGGGCGTCGGGGCGCAGCTTGGCCGCCGCTTTGGCGATGTAGCCGATCAGGCCGCGCAGGGCCCAGACCGGAGGGTCCGCCTCGTCGGTGGCCCGCCCGGTGGCCGGGGGCGTGCGCGGGGCGCCGACGAGCCCGGACACCGCCGGCGCGGGAAGGCCCGCGTGGTAGGCGCGGTGGGTGAGGCTGTTGCCGTCCACCACGAGCAGCAGCGGCGCCGGGATCGACACCGCCGCAGCGTACTACCGGGGTTCGTCATTCTCCGGCATCTGTCCACATATCGCCGGGTCTGTTGGCGCCGGGTCGCCGGGTCTGTCGGCGCCGGGGCGCCGGGTCGGTTGGCACCGTGCCCGCCGGGTCGGTGGTCGTCGCCGCCCCCGGGGCACCGGGGCCGGCCGACCGGATCAGATCGGTGGAATGTCATTCGTTTATGTACGGTCGGTAAACGGGCTGTGACAACAGTCTCACGCCCTCACCGGGCTCAGCGTGGTTCCCTGGGTGACGGGGGCGGGCTACCCTGCGGTAACAGGCCATGCGACCGGTGGAGTGAGGAAGCCATGACCAGTGCCGTCATCGTCGACGTCGTACGGACCGCCACCGGGCGGGGCAAGCCGGGCGGGGCCCTGCACGGGGTGCACCCGGTGACCCTGCTCGCCAC
>DATCLV010000312.1:0-1960 GCA_036563745.1 Acidimicrobiales bacterium
GAAGGGATACTGTCCGGCCGCCACCCGCTTCGACCCACCCAGGAGCAGAGCAGATGAACGATCCCGTCCGCGTCGCCGTCACCGGAGCTGCAGGTCAGATCGGCTACGCCCTGCTGTTCCGCATCGCCAGCGGCCGCATGCTCGGCCCCGACCAGCCCGTCCAGCTCCAGCTGCTGGAGATCCCCCAAGCCGTGGGGGCGCTGGAGGGCGTGCGGATGGAGCTCGAGGACTGCGCCTTCCCGCTGCTGCGCGGGGTGGTGTGCACCGACGACCCGGCCCGCGCCTTCGAGGGTGCGAACTGGTCGCTGCTGGTGGGCGCCATGCCCCGCAAGGAGGGGATGGAGCGCGCCGACCTGCTGGAGGCGAACGGCAAGATCTTCACGGTCCAGGGCAAGGCGATCTCGGACAACGCCGCCGACGACGTGCGCGTGCTGGTGGTCGGCAACCCGGCCAACACCAACGCCCTGATCGCCATGCACAACGCGCCGAACGTGCCGAACGAGCGGTTCACGGCCATGACCCGCCTCGACCACAACCGGGCGATCGCCCAGCTGGCGGCGAAGACCGGCGCCGCGGTGAGCGACGTCACCCGCATGACGATCTGGGGCAACCACTCGGCCACCCAGTACCCCGACGTGTTCCACGCCGAGGTGGCGGGCAAGTCGGCCTGGCAGGCCGTGGGCCAGGACCAGGAGTGGCTGGAGAACGAGTTCATCCCGACCGTGCAGCAGCGGGGCGCGGCGATCATCAAGGCCCGGGGCCTGTCGTCGGCCGCGTCGGCCGCCAACGCCGCGATCGAGCACGTCCGCAGCTGGGCGCTGGGCACCCCGGAGGGCGACTGGGTGTCGATGGCGGTCCCGTCGGACGGCAGCTACGGCGTGCCGGAGGGCCTGATCTCGTCGTTCCCGTGCACCACGAAGGACGGCGAGTACTCGATCGTCCAGGGCCTGGAGCTCGACGAGTTCTCCCGGGGCCGGATCGACGCCTCGGTGGGCGAGCTGGCCGACGAGCGCCAGGCGGTCCGGGACCTGGGCCTCATCTGACGACGTCCGCGTCCCGGCTGCCGGCTCCCGGCTGCCGGCTGCCGGCTGCCCGTCGAACTTGGGTGAATGTTGGTTGCTCTACAACCAACATTCACCCAAGTTCGTGTTCGTAGCCCCGCCCCGCCCTGCCGCGCCGGCTACTTGAGGAACTTGCTGGTCGTGTTGTCGGCGAGAACCTTGCCGCCGGTCTGGCAGGTCGGGCAGTAGTTGACCGTGTACGAGCGGTACTCGACGGCCCGGATGGTGTCGCCGCAGACCGGGCAGGGCTCGCCCTCCCGGTGGTGCACCATGCCGGGCCGGTCCTTCGACGACGACATGTCGGACCGGGTCCGCTCGTAGGCCAGCGACTCCTCGACGCACTCGCGGATGGCGGTGTGGAGGCGACCCACCGCGTCGTCCTCGAGCTTCCCGGTGGACGCGAACGGCGAGAGCTTGGCCCGGTGGCAGATCTCGTTGGCGAGCCGCCGCCCGAGCCCGGCGACGATGCGCTGGTCGCGCAGCCAGCCGTGGAGCCGCATGTTGTTGTCGGCGAGCAGGGCGCCCAGCCGGTCGACGTCGAGGTCGAGCGCCTCGGGGCCGAGGTGGTCGAAGGGTTCGCCGGCCAGGCGCTCCTCGGGCGTGCCGCCCACCACCCACACGCCGGCCCGGCGCTCGGTGCCGGCCTCGGTGAGCAGCAGGGCGCGCCCGTCGGCGAACTTCCAGCGGGCCTGGCCGTTGCGGGGCTTGGCCGCCTGCTTCTGGTCGACCAGCAGCCGCCCGCCCTGCATGAGGTGGACGACGAAGCTGGCGGGCTCGAAGTCGAGCACCAGGTACTTGCCCCGCCGGCCGACCCCGAGCAGCGGGTGGCCGTAGGCGACGTCGGGGGCGGGGGCGTAGGTCTTGAGGGCGGTGAAGTTGAGCGGCAGGAACTTCGCCAG
>DATCLV010000318.1:0-10312 GCA_036563745.1 Acidimicrobiales bacterium
GGCCGGGTCGAGGACCCGGCCGTCGTCGACGAGCCCGCGGTGCAGGTAGTGCCGCAGGCGACCGGTCGACCGCCGGCGGGCCTGGTAGCCGGCGGCGACGGCGTCGTCGACGTCGGCGTAGTCGGCCAGCGTGGCCTGCACGTCGGCGAGCAGCGCGTCGGCCGCGGCCCGCTCTTCGGGGGTGGCCGCGGCGTAGCGCTGCTCGTAGGGGTCGATCGCGGTCCGGTCGGCGGGCGTGGGAGCACGGGCGGGAGCGTCGTGGCGCGGCCCCCGCCCGAGGCCGTGCCGCGGACCGTGGTGCTCCCCGCCGGACGACGGGCCCGCCGCCGAAGGGCCGTCGTCCTCGACGGTGGCCCAGGCCACCGCCCCGCCGATGAGGAGCACCACGGTCGCGGCGGTCACAGCGATGACGAGCTGTCTGCCACGACCGCCACGTGGCACGGGCGCTGGCACCCGCTCCGCCGACGGCTCGTCGTCGCTGTTCACGGGCGCCATGGAACCGTCGGAACGTGAGGGCCGTGTGAGGGCGCCATCAGGGGTTCGTGGTGGTGTCGCCGATCGCACGCCGCGTGCGGCACGGCCGCCGCGCTCGGTGGCGGCTCGGTGCCCGCCAGGCGGCCAGCGGTCGGGTGGCGGGGGTCAGGCGGCGGTGTCGACCGCGAACGCCCGCCACAGCTCGGCGTACTCGGCGCTCGACGCCAGGAGCTCGTCGTGCGCGCCGACCGCGGCGACCCGGCCCCGGTCGACCACCACGATGCGGTCGGCGGTGCGGGCCGTCGGCAGCCGGTGGGCCACCAGCAGGGTCGTGCGGCCCCGGGCCACGACGCCCATCGCCTCCTGCACCGCCGCCTCGGTCGCGAGGTCGAGGTTCGAGGTCGCCTCGTCGAGCAGCAGGATCGCCGGGTCGACCAGGCGGGCCCGGGCCAGGGCGATCAGCTGCCGCTGGCCGGCCGACAGGCTGCGGCCCCGCTCGGTCACCGCGGTGAGGTAGCCGTCGGGGAGGCGGGCGACGAAGTCGTGGGCTCCGACCGCCCGGGCCGCCTGCTCCACCTCGGCGTCGGTGGCGTCGGGGCGGCCGTAGGCGATGTTGTCGCGGATCGTGCCGGTGAACAGGAAGGCCTCCTGCGGCACGACACCCAGCCGGCGGCGGAAGGCGCCGAGGTCGACGTCCCGCAGGTCGACCCCGTCGACCAGCACCCGGCCGGCGGTCGGGTCGTAGAAGCGGGCGGCCAGCTTGACGATCGTCGACTTCCCGGCGCCCGTCTCGCCCACCAGCGCCACGGTCTCGCCGGGGTGGATGGTGAGGTCGACGCCGGCCAGGGCGTCCTCGACGGCGGTCGGGTAGCGGAAGTGCACGCCCTCGAAGCGGATCTCGCCCCGGATCCCGTGGCGGCCGTTGCCGGCGATCTCGGTCCCGGTTGCCGCCCCGTCGCGACGGTGCCCGTTCCCGTCGGTCCTGTCGGCGTCACGACCGGCCCCGTTGCCGTCCGAGCCGACGCCCGCCGCGCCGAGCACGACCGGGTGCCCCGCCGGCGGGGTCCCCGTGGGTGTCGCCATCAGCTCGTCGATCCGGGCGAACGACACCGTCGCCTGCTGCCAGGTGTCGAGCACCTGCGACAGCTGCTGGATCGGCGAGAAGAACATGTTGAGGTACAGCACGAACGCCACCACGGTCCCGGCCGTCACCACGTCGTGGGCCGCGAACGCCGACCCCGCCCCCAGCACGATCGCCGAGCCGATGTCGGCCAGCAGCAGCACGAACGGGAAGTACAGGGCGACCAGGCGCTGGGCGCCCAGGCGGGCGTCGAGGTAGCCCCGGTTCACGTCCCGGAACCCGGCGATGTTGCGGTCCTCCCGGGTGTAGGCCTGCGACACCCGCACCCCCGAGAGGCTCTCCTGGAAGTTGGCGTTGACCGCCGCGATGCGGTCGCGGGCCGTGCTGTAGACGGTGCTCGACCGGCGCCGGTACCAGAGGGTGGCGGCGAGCAGCGGCGGCAGGATCGACGCGGCCACCAGCGCCAGCGGCGGCGACAGCACCACCAGGAAGCCGAACACGCCGACGCAGGTGGCCAGGCTGACCAGGGCGTTCACGAGGCCGGTCTGCAGCAGCTGCTGGAGGGCCTCGATGTCGGTGGTCATGCGGGTCATGATCCGGCCGGCCAGCTCGCCGTCGTAGTAGTCGAGGCTGAGCCGCTGGAGGTGGGCGAACACCCGGATCCGCAGCGCGTACAGGAGGCGCTCGGCCGTCCGGCCCGTCACCAGCGTGTACAGGCGCATCACCAGCCAGTCGCCGAGGGTGGCGGCGAGGAACAGGGCGGCCGCGGTCCACAGCGCCCGCTCGTCGAGGGCGCGGACGCCGTGGTCGATGCCCCGCTGGATGGTGAGCGGGCCGACCAGCGTGAGCAGGGCGTCGACGGCGACGAGGCCGAAGCCCAGCGCCAGCCCCCGGCGGTAGGGGCGCAGGAACGTGCGCAGGCGGAAGGGCGCCGGGCGGGACTCGGCGGCGACGTCGACGTCGGGCTCGTCGGTGGCGGGCGGCAGCTTGTCGAGCGCGGCGAGCAGCTCGGGGGTCGCGGCCAGCGCCGCGGCCCCACCCCAGGCGCCCGGCCCGGGCCCCACGCGGGGCGGCCCGGCCACCGTCGCCTTCGGCATCAGCCGCTCGCCGTCCTGCCGCCGCTCGTAGGGCCACGGGTCGGGCGCTCCACGCTCGCCGTCCGAACCTGCCCCCGAACGGGGGAGCTCGCCCCCTCGTTCGCGGGCGGGTTCGTTCCCGGGTTCGTCCGCCTCGTCCGCCGGGACCTCGCAGTCGTCGCCCGGCCCCGCCAGCAGCGCCCGGTACGTCGGCGACCGGTCGAGCAGCTCCTCGTGCGTGCCCTGGTCGGCGACCCGGCCGCCGTCGACCAGCACGATCCGGTCGGCCAGCCGCAGCGTCGACCGGCGGTGCGCGACCAGGATCGTCGTCCGCCCCTCCATCGACGACCGCAGGCTGGCGTGGATCTCCTCCTCGGTGCGGGCGTCGATCGAGCTGGTGGCGTCGTCGAGGACGAGGATGCGGGGGTCGGTGATCAGCGCCCGGGCCAGGGCGATCCGCTGCCGCTGCCCGCCCGACAGCGTCAGGCCCCGCTCGCCGACGACCGTGTCGTAGCCGTGGGGGAGCGCCCGGATGAACCCGTCGGCCTCGGCGGCGCGGGCGGCCGCGACGACCTCGGCGTCGGTGGCGTCGGGGCGGCCGTAGGCGATGTTGGCCCGGATCGAGTCGGAGAACAGGAACGGCTCCTCGAACACCACGCCGACCTGGCGGCGCAGGCTGTCGAGGGTCACGTCCCGTACGTCGACCCCGTCGATCGTGATCCGCCCCTCGGCCACGTCGTAGAAGCGGGGGAGCAGCAGCGCCACGGTCGACTTCCCGGACCCGCTCGTCCCCACCAGCGCCACCCGCTCGCCGGCCGCCACGTGCAGGTCGAAGCCGTCGAGCACGGCCTCGTCGCGGCTGTAGCCGAAGCGGATGCCTTCGAAGCGCACCTCGCCGCCGCCCTCCGCCACGTGCAGGTCGGGGGCGTCGGGGCGCTCGGTGACCAGCGGGTTGGCGTCGAGCAGGTCGAGCAGGCGCTCGGCACCGGCCCGGGCCTGCTGGCCGATGGCGAGCGCCGCCGCGAACATCCGCACCGGCGCCACCACCTGCACCAGGTACGACGTGAACGCCAGCAGCGTGCCGACGGTGATCCGGCCGTGGATCGCCATCCACCCGCCCAGCGCCAGGACCGCCACCTGGCCCAGTGTGGGGATCACCTGGAGGGTCGGAGTGAGGCGGGCCTGCAGACGGATCAGCCGCAGCCGGGCCCGGAACAGGTCGGCGCCGGCGTCGGCCAGGTGCTCGAGCTCCCGGTCCTCCTGACCGAAGCCCTTGACCACCCGCACGCCGGTGACGGCCTCGTCGACCACGCCCGCCACCTCGGCGGCCCGCTGCTGGGCGTCCCACGACGCCGGGAAGATCGTCGACCGCAGCCGCATCGCCGTGACCGCCATCGCCGGCACCACCGCCAGCGCCACCAGCGTCAGCGGCGGCGACAGCACGGCCATGACGACCAGCGCCACCACGACCAGCACGAGGTTCCCGAGCATGATCGGCAGGAACGAGAGGAGGCCCTGGATCAGCGCCACGTCGCTCGACGACCGGCTCACCAGCTGGCCGGTGCGGAGCTGGTCGTGGGACGCGAAGTCGAGGCGCTGGAGGCGCTCGTACACGGCGTTGCGCAGGTCGAACTGGACGTCGAGCGCCACCCGGCCGCCGATGAACCGGCGCACGTAGGCGGCGGCGAACCCGAAGAGGCCGGCGAGGACGAGCAGCGCGAGCCACGGCGCCAGCGGGGCGGTGCGGGCGGTGATGACGTCGTCGACGATGACCTTCGCCACCAGCGGCGTGAGCGCCGACACGAGCTGCCCGGCGATGGCGGACCCGAAGGCGATCGCCACGTTGCGCCGGTGGACGCGCAGGAACGGCCACAGCCGCCGGATCCACCCGGCGCCGGCGGGGCCCGGTTCGACCGTGGCGTGGGTGGTCGTCGGGGCCGCGGTCGCAGCGGTCATCGGGCGTCGACCTCGGCGTTGGCCTGGGCGTGGGCGTGGGCGTGGGCTTCGACCTGGGCCTCGGCGGCGATGCGGTGCGCCCGGAGGGCGGCGCCGAGGGCGGCGAGCCCGCGGAGGGCGACGTCCCGTCGCCCGTCGTCAGGGTCGGTCCCGTCGGGGTCGGTGAGCAGCGAGTCGAGGGCGGCGGCCATGCACCGCTCGGCGTTGCCGAGGGCGTCCCGCCCGTCGTCGGTGACCTCCAGCAGCACGCCCCGCCGGTCGCCGTCGACCAGGACCCGCCGGACCCACCCCCGGGCCTCCAGCCCGTCGAGCAGCCCGGTGAGCGACGGGCGGCTGACGGCGGCACGCTCGGCGATCCGGCTCGCCCGCTCGGTCGACGAGGCGACCAGCGCCAGCACCCGGAACTGCGGCAACGTCATCTCGCCCAGCGAGCGCTCCAGCCGCCGGGCCGTGAACGCCACCGCCCGGGCCGCCGCCACCAGGTCATCTGGTTCCGACCCCATATGGTTAGGCTACCGAACGATTTTCGGGCGCCACCGATCTGCTAGGTTGGTCGCTCTTCCAGCGCTCGTAGCTCAATTGGATAGAGCATCTGACTACGGATCAGAAGGTTGGGGGTTCGAGTCCCTCCGAGCGCGCTGACCAGATCCCCCCCCCTAGAGCCGGTCCCCAGGACCGGCTCTCTGCTTCCCGGGGGACGTCCACTGCGACGTAGCATCGCGGGTGGGTGGCGACGCGGGGCAGAGGCGGCGATTGCGAGCGGGTGGGACGGCGGGGCCGGACCGGACGCTGGCGATCCCGAGCTGCCCGCGCCGGTGGTCGAGGCAGCCCTCACCACCAACCTGCCCCCGAACGGGGAGCCCGGCTCCCCCGGCTCGCGGGCAGGTTCGGCGACCGCCGAGACGGCCGACCCGCGCGTGCGAGTGGGCCCCCGTCGGAGAGGAGACACATGATGTCCGGTCCCGCCGGTGACCCGTCACGACCGGCCGTCCCCCCGGGGTGCGGGTGCACCCCGCGCTTGGCGGCATCCGTCCTGGTCGGAGTCGGGATCGTGCTGTACCTGGCGGTGTCGTCCGTCTGGAGGTGGCTGTTCCCGCCGGACCCGCTGCTCGAGCCGCTCGCCGACCGGGACCTGCCCGAATGGGTCACCGGGAGCGTCCCACCCGGGGACGCGACCGTGTCGTTCGACGTGCCGGCCGGCTGGGAACCCGTCGACGGCGGGCCCACCGGCGCGGGTGAGGAGGCGGCAGCGTCGGAGGGGCTGCACGGGAAGTGGCGGTACGACCCGGACCACAGCCCGCGCACGGTCGAGGTCGAGGTCGACTTCCACGAGGGCCTCGCCGGCGACGATGCCTGGCCCGGCGGCAACGTCGCCTGGAAGCGGATCGACCTCCACGACCTCGACGCCTACGTCGGCTCCCCCTCCATCGACAACGAGCTGTGGACGCGGACCGGCAGCTGGAGGATCGTGGTCCGGACCTACGACGACGTCGACGACGACTTCCTGAAGGCCGTCGCCGAGCGGGTGCGGTTCGACCCCGGCAGCGGGGGCGAGGACGATCCCGACTTCCAGGCCATGACCGCCGACAGCGACCTCTCCGAGGTGTGCCGGGGCGGCTCGTTCCCCGACGGTGCGTCCTACGAAGGCCCGGCCCCCCACCCCACCCAGGTGCTCCGGTCCGCGAGCCTCCGGGTGGCGGCCGAGAACTTGTACACCGGTCCCGGGACCGCCGACGCGTGGCCCGACACCTGGCCGCCCGAATGGGCGCCCGGCACCGCCGATGCCCGCGAGATCCAGCTCGTCGCGTGTGTGGAGGACGAGGACCGCCGACCCGTCGACACCGGCGCCACCTGCCACTACGACCTCCCGCTCAGCGTGGACCACCGGGTCGTGGCCTACGCCGACCCCGTGGTCGTCCGCGAGGTGCGGACCGGCCGGGTCGTCGCCGAGGGCACGGCCACGGCCACGCCGGGCCCGTGCCCGGAGCGCGTCGAGATCGAGATCGGCCAGGACGAGCTCACCTGGGCGCCCAGCCTCGGTGACTACCTCGCGGTCGTCGAGCCGTCCACCTTCGGATGACCGGGTCGGCGCGGCGGGTCGGCGCGGCGGGTCGGCGCGGCGGGTCGGCGTCACCGGCCGCAGGCGGGGGCGTGGCGGGGGTGCACGCTGGGGCGTAGGGTGACCACCAGATGAAGCGGCGGCTTCCGACCGTCGCTATGTCCTTCTCTACAGCCCCACCGGTTCGGCCAGTCGACACGGGGTCCCCCACGAGATGTTCGTCGTCATCCAGTTCCCGGTCGTGGACGGGAGGGCCTTCGGTAGCCGATCCGGTGTGGTCGACCGGCCCGACTGGGGCGCGCCCCGGATCTCGTCGCTGGTGGCGCACCGCGACTTCGTCCGGGGGTTCGGGCGGCTCGCCTACCGCCGGCAGGAGACCAGCGCCGCGTGGGTCGACGAGGACGTCTTCGCCTACGCGCGGCGGGCCCTGAAGCTCCCCACGCTGCAGCGGCGCCACTTCTCGGGCGAGCGCGGCAGCCGCTGGAGGGTGAGCTGCCGGTTCCGGCGGCTGTTCTGCGACGGCGAGGCGACGGTTCGCCTGGAGGTCGGCTTCGCCGTCGACCCCGAGGGGGCGCCGGGGCGGATCCGGTCCGACGACGTGGTGCGCCAGCTGCTGGCGTTGCCCGCGGTCGTGCCCGGTGCGTGGCCTGGTGACCAGGCGAAGGACCTGGTCCTCCTCGGCCCCTACCTCGCCCGGCGCTACGCCCAGGCCTCGACGCGGCACGGATCGGACGTCGCCGCCGGGCTGGTCGCCGCCGGCGACCCGATCGTGGTCGTGGACGCGAGCTCCTGGGAGACGAAGGCGCCCAAAGGGGCGGTCGACGCCAGCCGGGCCCTCCCGCGGCGCCAGCACCTCCACCTGGCCACCACCCGCACGCCGCACGGCGGCATCGAGACCTGGTACCTGACCGACGCGCACCGGGACACCGGCCGCAACGTCCGGCTGGCCATCCTCCGCCAGCACGCGCAGGAGGAGACGCTCGACCGCATCCTGCGGTGGGTGGCGACGGGGGCGATCGCCTACACGCCGCAGTCGGCCGACGGCGACCACCTCGAGCGCTACGTCAACGACGCCACCAAGGTCGTCAACCGGGAGACCTACCGGGGTGTCGACTGCGGGGCGCTGCGCGACGCGCTCGACGCGGCGACGTCGACCCGGCGCCACGCCATCGAGGTCCGCCGGCGGGAGCGGCTCGAGGGCATGCGCCGGCAGGTCCGTGAGAAGGCCGAGCGGTTCCTCGCCGAGCGCGAGGCCCGGCGGCCCACGTACAACGTCTCAGGGAAGGTGGTCCACGTGGGAGACCAGAACTTCAGCGGCAACTTCTACGGCCCGGTGGCCGGCACCGTCTACGCCGAGAAGATGGAGGGCAGCTTCAACGCCTTCGCCGCCCAGCAACCCGACGGCGATCTGCACGACCGGGTCGCCGAGCTGCACGAGCTGGTCGCCCAGCTGGTCGCGCAGCTACAGGCGACCTCTCCGGAGCAGGCCGAGGAGGTCGCCGACACGGTCGCGAGCTTCACCGAGGAGACCTGCAAGGTGAAGCCCAACAAGGTCACGTTGCGCTCCCTCGGCAACGGCATCATCGAGGTCGCCAAGACCGTCGCCGAGGTGGCCACGCCGGTCGCCACCGCGGTGACCGCCGTGCTGAAGATCTTCGGCATCGCCGCACCTTGACCGTCACGGTCGTCGACGCGTCGGACCCGGCAGAGTCGGTCCCTCGGCCACGGCTGCTGCTGCCCGGCCCACGTCGGTCACCGGTAGGTCGGAGGTCGGTCACAAGCCGCCGTCGGTGCTGTCAGGCTGAGGGGGATGGACGCGGCTGAGCCCGGACCCGGCGTCGAGGCCTGGCAGGCGTGGACGCCGGCCGAGGTCGCCGAGCGTCTGGCCGGCGTCGGGGTGCCGTGGTGCGTCGTCGGCGGCTGGTCCATCGACCTGTTCCTGGGCCGCACGACCCGGCCCCACGGCGACCTGGAGATCGCCGTCGCTCGGCACGACTTCGCCGCCATCCGACGGGCGCTCGGCGGCGTCCGTTGTCACGCGGCCAAGAACGGCCGGACCTGGCCGCTGCCGGCCGACACCGACCCGCCCGAGGGCGTGCACCAGGTCTGGGTCCTCGATCCCGCCGCTGACGTGTGGCGGGTGGACGTCATGCTGGAACCCGGCGACGCCGAGACCTGGCGCTTCCGTCGCGATCCCGGGATCGTCGCCCCACGAGCCGAGTTGGTGGCGACCACACCCGACGGGATCCCGTACCTCCGACCCCAGGGGGCGCTGCTGTTCAAGGCCACGTCCCGGTTGCCGAAGGACCAACACGACTTCGACCTGGTCGTCCCCCGCATGGACCCGCCCGCCCGCGCCTGGCTGGCCGCCGCCGTCGCGACCCACCTCGGCCCCCACCACCCCTGGATCGACGCCCTCGCGTAGCCCCGGTCGGCTCCGTGGGGTGCAGGCGCCCGGGAGCCAGCCCCTCGGTGGTGGTGGGCTGTCCGTCGGGTGGCAGGATGCGGTGATGGACGAGGAGCTCCGTCGCCGGCGGCTCGAGACCCTGGAGGTGCACTTCCAGGCCGAGGTCGACCACGACTGGGACGCCTGCATCGGGACCTTCGCGGGGCACCCGCGCTACGAGATCGTGCCGACCGGCCAGGTCCACGACGGTGAGGAGGCGGTGCGGGCCTACCACCGGAACCAGCGGATCGCCTTCCCCGACCAGCACCACGAGCACGTCCGGTTCCACGTGGCCGACGACGACACGATCGTCGCCGAGTTCGACCTGGTCGGCACGAACCTCGGCGAGTTCCTCGGCGGACCGCCCACCGGCAGGTCGTTCCGGGTCCCGACCATCGCCGTCTTCTCGTTCGAACCGAACGGCGACCGCATCACCAACGAGCGGGTCTACCTCGACGTCCTCAGCCTCCTGACCCAGATCGCCCGCACCGACCTCCTCCCCCGCTGATCCCCCGCGGACCGACCAGGCGGTGCCGCTGCGGGAAGCCGGAGCGATGTCGGTGGTGGTGGTGATCCACTCGTCGACGTCACGGGCAACGGCTTCGCGGGTGATCGTCATGGCCACGACGCCGCGAGGCGGCGAGCCCCGTCGCCCTCGGCTGCTCCGGCGACGTGGGAACCGCGGGCGCGGTCGCTCAGCTGCAACGTGCCCACCCTCCCCATCCGCGTTGCGCCGATCGTCGGGGGTGCCAACGCAGCCGGGCTCCGGCGGTTGAGGGGTGGCGGCGGGGTTACGTGTTGGGGGTGACGACCGCGCGGGCGGTCAGGTGGCCGGACTCGAGGCGGCGGTAGGCCTCCAGGGCGTCGTCCATCGTGTAGCGCTCGACGTCGGGGCGGATCTGGCCGGCGCGGTACATCGCCGTCACGTCGTACAGGTCCTCGATCGTGCCCCAGTAGGTGTTGGTGATCGTCGACTCGTACGGCGTCGAGAAGAAGTCCCACTCCGTGACCCCGCCGGCGATGCCGACGACGGTCAGCCGGCCGCCCTGCGCCATCGACGCCTGGGCCGCCTTGATCGTCGGGGTGGCGCCCACGATGTCGAACCCGGCGTCGACGCCCCGGCCACCCGTGAGGTCCCGGATCGCCGCGACCTGGTCGTCGCCCGCCGGCACCGTCACCGCGCCGTTCGCCTCGGCCCGCTGCATCGCGTCGGCCTTCAC
>DATCLV010000325.1:0-2684 GCA_036563745.1 Acidimicrobiales bacterium
GGGCTCGGCAGGCCCGTGGTCGCCGTGGTGGTCGACGCCGCGGGTGTCGTCGCGGCCGCGGGTGTCGCCGGCCTCGCCGGGAGCGTCGGCGGCGGGGTCGGAGGTGTCGCCGGGGCCGAGGTCGGTTTCGGGCTCGGGTTCGGGCTCGGGCGGCCCGGGGTGAACGACGCCGGCGTGGGCCCCGGGGCCACGCCCGTGATCGGGGAGAACGCCGGCCGGCGCTGCAGCGACGTGGGTCGGGCCGGCCGGGTGGGGTCGCGGTCGGCGACCAGGTCCGGCGGCAGCGTGACCAGGGCGGTGACGCCGCCGCCCGGCGTGGTGTCGAGGCGCACCCGCAGCCCGTAGCGGTCGGCGAGGCGGGCGACCACGTGGAGGCCCATCGTGTGGCCCCGGAGGTCGAGGACCAGCGGTTCGGCCAGCGCCCGGTTGGCGGCGGCGAGGTCGGCCTCGGTCATCCCGATGCCGTTGTCCTCGACGGTCACCACCACCGCCGGGCGGGTGGCGTCGCCCGACGGCTCGGTGTGGCTGCGCACCTGCACCCGCCGCTCGGCGGGGGAGTAGGTGGTGGCGTTCTCGATCAGCTCGGCGAGCAGGTGGGCGAGGTCGGCGACCACGTGGCCGGCCACCTCGACGTCGTCGCCCACGAGCACGTCGACCCGCTGGTAGTCCTCGACCTCGGCGGCCGCGGCCCGGGCGACCTCGGTGAGCAGCACCGGGTGGCGCCACGTGCGGGCCGGCGCCTCGTTCCCGGCCAGCACCAGGAGCGACTCGGCGTGGCGCCGGATGCGGGTCGCCAGGTGGTCGAGCTGGAACAGGTCGGCGAGGGCGTCGGGCTCGTGCTCGTGCTGCTCCATCTCGCCGATCAGCGCCAGCTGGCGGTCGACCAGCGACTGGTTGCGGCGGGCGAGGTTGACCACCAGGCCGGCCACGGCGACCTGGCGGGCGTCGGCGTCGACCGAGGTCTCGGTGAGCTGCGCCGCCAGCTTCGACACCTGGCGGCGGGTCGCCAGCGCGCCCCGCCACAGGGCGACCCCGGCGGCGAGCGCGACGACGGCGGCGGCGACCTGGAGGGCGACGACCCGCCGGCCGGTCAGGCCGAGGACGAGGTCGACCGCCACCAGCGCGGCCGCCGCCAGCAGGCCGGGCGCGACCAGCCGGTGGAGCTCGGGCGCCCGGCCCGCCCCGGCGGCGGCCCCGGCTCGGCGGGTCGTGGCGGGCGACGAGCGGCCCCGTGACCCCGCCGCCGAGCGGGTGGCCGTGCGCGCGCCGCCGGCGCCGCTGGTGGTGGCAGTGGTGGCAGTGGCGGCAGTGGTGGCGGTCGGCGCCGCGCCGGCGCCCGGGCTCGGCAGCACCGGTGGCGCCGGCGGAGGTGCGGGCGGCGTGGCCGCCGACCCGGGTGGCGTCGGCGCCGTGACGGCCCGATGCCGCTCGCGCGCCCGCGCCGCGCGCTGTCGTGCTCGCTCCGCCGGACCGTGTCCGCGACGATCCTCCATGGGCGAACAGTGGTAGCCGCTCCGCGACCCCCATCCCGCCGAGTTGGCGGGAAAGTTTCGGTGATCACGGCTTCATCAGGTCGCTGGTGGCCATGTTGATCGCCGGGTTCTCGCCGCTGAACAGCCCCCACGCCGACTCCCACCCGGGCACCTGCCACAGGTGCGACATCCACAGCGGGTAGTCGCGGAGCTTGGAGCCGCCCACCGACGCGCACAGGTCGTCGGGCGTGTGGTCGGGTCCGACCACGAACACGCCGATGGTGCACAGCGACGGGTGCTCGTGCCAGGTGTCGTTGGGTCCGACGAACCCGTCGCTCTCCGACGGCTCCTCGCCGAACATCGCGTAGCTCACGCCCACGAGCTCCGAGGTCGGGTCGTTGCCGTTGAACAGCAGCATCTCCGGCTGCGACGGGTCGAAGCGCCGGTCGGCGAGCTGGAAGTTCATGTAGTGGGCGGCGATGCCGGGCACGTAGGGCGTCACCTGCACGTAACCGGCCCGCACGGCGTCGGCCGCGGTCGGGAACTGGCCGATCACCCGGCCGGCGGCGGCCAGCTGCAGCTGGAGCGCCCGCTGGTCGTCGGGGTCGGTGATCGGGATCCACGGCTCGGGGCCGTGGGCGTGCCCGCCGTTCTCGGCCTCGAGGGCGTGGTCGACCGACCAGGTCA
Source organism: Acidimicrobiales bacterium (assembly GCA_036563745.1). Classification (GTDB taxonomy): domain Bacteria; phylum Actinomycetota; class Acidimicrobiia; order Acidimicrobiales; family VFJN01; genus DASXTK01. Next base: position 2,160 of record DATCLV010000325.1, read on the forward strand.
CGAACGTGTCGATGCGCTGCTCCCGCTCGGCGGGCGGCAGCCCGGCCAGGAGCTGCGACCGGGCGCGGACCTCGCCGGCCAGGTGGTCGATGGCCTTGGCGCGGAACTCGGCGATCTTGTCGGGTGGCAGGTGGCCGGTCAGGGCGGCCAGGCGGATCGCCGCCCAGTCCTCGCCGGGGTCCGGGCCCGGGTCGTGGCCGTGGGTCGTGGTGGTGGTGCCGTGGCCGTGCCCGTGGGTCGTGGTGGTCGTGGGGCCGGGCCCGGGGTGGTGCCCGTGCGTGGTCGTCGGCGACGGGCCGGGGCCCGGGTGGTGGCCGTGGGTCGTCGTGGGCGACGGGCCGGGGCCCGGGGTGTGGTCGTGGCCGTCGTCGTGGTCGTCGTGGTCGTCGTCGTGGTTCTGGAGCCCGCGCCGCCGGGTGTTCCCGTGGTCGTCGTGGTCGTCGTCGTGGTCGTCGTGGCCACCGTCGCCGTCGTGGTCGTCGCCGTGGCCGTCGTCGCCGTCGTGGTGGTCCGGGTCGTCCTCGT
>DATCLV010000333.1:0-3037 GCA_036563745.1 Acidimicrobiales bacterium
CGAGGCGGTGATCCGGGTCAACAGCCAGTCGGGCAAGGGCGGCGTCGCCTACATCATGCAGACCGAGCACGGCTTCGACCTGCCCCGTCGGCTGCAGATCGAGTTCTCGAAGACGATCCAGACGATCACCGAGGACACCGGCACGGAGATCACGCCGGCCGAGATGTGGGACGCCTTCGTGCGCGAGTACATGCCGGAGGACGCCCCCGTGAAGCTGCTGTCCCACGAGTCGACCACGGGCGAGGACGGGTCGCGGGTCGTCGCCCAGCTCCTGGTCGACGGCGAGCACCGGACCGTCACGGGCGAGGGCAACGGCCCCATCGCGGCGTTCGTCGCCGGCCTCCAGGCCGACCTCGGTGTCGACATCGACGTGGTCGACTACAGCGAGCACGCCATCGGCGCCGGGTCCGACGCCACCGCCGTTGCCTACGTCGAGACCCAGCGCTCGGACGGCACCGTGCGCTGGGGGGTGGGCCGGCACCCGAGCATCACGACGGCGTCGTTCGAGGCGGTCGTGTCCGCGGTCAACCGCCACCGGCGGGACGCGCAGGTGGTCGACCCCGTGCGGGCCATGCCGGCCGAGCCCGGCGTCCGCGCAGCCGGTGGCGCCGCCTGACCCCGTCACCGCGGAGGGTGTCGACGGGCGCGCCGAGGGCGGGAATTTCCCGCCCAACCTCTGGTGTAACGGATGTCACACCGGTACGATGCGCCCGCCGAACGGCCGAGTGAACGCCGAGCGCACGCCCTGGGCACGAGCCGGGCGTGCGTGACGGGTCTCCTCCCGCCGGGGCCGGGCTCGCACGCCCCGGCGGGAGTGCGGCCGGGCCGTGTGCCATCCTGCCGGGGCCATGACCTCCGGCGCTCCGACCCCCGACCCGGACCCGACCCCCACCCCGGAGACGACGCCGCCGGACGCGGGACCGACCGCCGAGGCACCGCCCGCGGCCGCATCCGCGCCCACCGCGGCCGGGCCCGCCGCCGGTCCCGCGCCCCGCCCGTCCCGCCGGCGCCGGCTCGCCGCCGGCGTCGCCGCCGCGCTGGCGGTGGCGCTCCTCGTCGCGGTGGCCGTCGTGGTCGGCGGCGCCCGCGAGGCCGACGAGCCGCTCGCCGGCGAGCCGGCGACGACCACGCCTCCCGACGACCGACCCGACGAGCCGGACGAGCCCGCCCCCCCGCCGCCCGGCCCGGACGAGATCACCGGCGTCGGCGACCCCTACTACCCGGACGTCGGCAACCGGGGCTACGACGTCCAGCACTACGAGCTCGACCTCACCTGGCACCCGGACGCCGCCCGCATGGACGGCCGGGCGACGATCGCCGCCACGGCCACCGAGCCGCTCGACGCCTTCGCCCTCGACGCCGTCGACCTCGACATCGCCTCGGTCACGGTCGACGGCGAGCCGGCGACCGCCGAGCCGGTCGGGGAGCGGGACGTCCTCGTCACCCCGGCGCGGCCGATGGCCACCGGGGACGGCTTCACGGTCGAGGTCGAGTGGTCGGCCGTGCCCAACGCGGTGGCGGACACCTCGCTCGTCGAGTCGGGGTGGTACGCCGACGGCGAGGAGATCTACGCCATCTTCGAGCCCAGCGGGGCGGCCACGCTCTTCCCCGGCAACGACCACCCGAGCGACAAGGCCTCCTACGACCTGCGGGTCACCGTGCCCGAGGGGCTGGAGGTGGCCGCCAACGGCCTGCACGTCGCCACCGAGCCGGGCGACGGTGTGGCGACCTGGGTGTTCGAGGTGCCCGAGCCCATGGCCACCTACCTCGTCCAGGTGGTCGTCGCCGACCTCGTGCTGGTCGAGGGTGACGGCCCCGAGGGGGTCGTCGTGCGCCACGCCTTCGACGCCGACATCGCCGACGCGCTGGGCGACACGATGGACCTCACCGGCGAGATGATCGCCTTCTTCGAGGAGCTCTTCGGGCCGTACCCGTTCGAGGCCTACGGGGCCGTCGTGGTCGACGAGCCGCTCGGGCTGGCGCTGGAGACCCAGACCCTGTCGATCTTCGGCACCGACGCCGCCGACAGCGAGATGACCGTGGCCCACGAGCTCGCCAACCAGTGGTTCGGCAACGCGGTGACGCCGGCGACCTGGCAGGACATCTGGCTCAACGAGGGCTTCGCCACCTACGCCGAGCTGCTCTGGCGCGAGCACCGGGGCGGCGGGTCGCCCGACGACTTCGCCGAGGCCGCCGCCGGCCAGGCCGCGGCGCTGGCCACGCCGCCGGGCGACCCGGGGCCCGACGACCTGTTCGCCCCCTCGGTCTACGACCGGGGCGCCCTCACCCTGCACGTGCTGCGCCACCGGATCGGCGACGACGCCTTCTTCGAGCTGCTGCGCACCTGGTACGAGCGGTACTCAGGGCGGTCGGCCTCGACCGCCGACTTCGAGGCGCTGGCCGAGGAGGTCTCGGGCCGGGAGCTGGACGAGCTGTTCGACGCCTGGCTGCGGGCCCCGCAGATGCCGTCGCTCGACGAGTGGCTCGACTGAGCGGGCTCAGCGCTCGGCCCGGGCGGTCCGGGGCCAGAGCCCGAACCGCATGCGCAGCACCATGGCCAGCATCTCGAGGCCGAGTGGCACGGTCTTGCGCAGGTCGCCGGTCACCGAGGACCGGCCGACCCGGGGCCGGTAGTTGACCGGCACCTGCACGACCGAGGCCCGCTGGCGCACGGCGGTCAGCAGCATCTCCAGGCCGAAGGCCGAGCCGGTGACCCGCAGCTCGGGCAGCATCCTCTCGACCCGCGCGCGGGACACGACCCGGAACGTGCAGCCGACGTCGCTGAGGGCGGCGGTGTTGAACAGCACCTCGACGACCTTGGCGACCACCCAGTTGCCCCAGCGCAGGAAGCGACCCATGTTGGCGCCGTCCCAGATGAAGGTCGTCACCGTGCGCGAGCCGACGACGAGCTCGCACTCCCGGGTGTAGGGGAGGAGCTTGAGGAGGTCGCAGGGGTCGAAGGTGCCGTCGGGCTCGCAGACGCAGACCAGGTCGGTGCGCGCCTCGCGCAGGCCACGCATGATGGCCGCCCCGTAGC
>DATCLV010000345.1:0-13783 GCA_036563745.1 Acidimicrobiales bacterium
CTCTACGTGACCGCCGGGACGCGGGTGACGCTGCCCGACGGCACGATCACCAAGGCCGGCGAGCTGAGCGGCAGCGACGGCCTCCTGTTCCGCCGCCACAGCGTCACCGGCAAGGTCGAGGTCGTCCCCCGCGCCGGCCGCAACTCGGTCGAACTGAACGCCGCCCTCCACCACAACTGACCCGCTCCTCAACGACCGAGGCTGCGAAGTCACCCCGAACTTGCCCCCGAAGTGGGGAGCAGGCTCCCCACTTCGGGGGCAAGTTCGACTGGTGGGTCACCACCGCGGAGTGGCGACGACGGCGGTCCGACGACGCTGCGGCGACGCACCGCCCCACCGACCCCGGCAAGGGTGGGCCCCCTCGGCCCCAGGTGACCCAACCAGGCGGGGCAACGCCGCTCAGCGGACCGCTGCGCCGGCGACAGCCGGCCACGGCACCAACGACCGAAGCTGCCCGCAGCTTCGGGGGCGGGCACAGCCGCCGTGCCGCGACGTCACTCCCCGAACTTGCCCCCGGAACGGGGAGCCTGCTCCCCGTTCCGGGGGCAAGTTCGACTGGGGGTGCCCCTCAGGGTGACGGCGGGGTGTCGGAGCTCGGGGGCGGGGGCTCCGGCGGTGGGGGCATCGAGCGGGTCGGAGCCGAGGGCTCGTGGTTCGGCTGGCTCGACGGCGGCGCCGGGGTGCCCGGTGGCGGGGGTGCCGGGGCCGACCAGCCCGGCGACGACGGCGTCGGGGGCGGCGAGCCGGGTGCGGCCGGCGGTGGGGTCCAGCCCTGGGCCGGTGGGGGTTGCTGGCCGTAGGGCGGCTGCGACCAGCTGGGGGCCGGGGCGCCGGGCCAGCCGCCGGCCCCGGGCGGCGGCTGCCAGCCGCCCTGCTGGACCAGCGCCAGCTGGCGTCGGGTCCGGGCGCCGCTGCGCTTCACGGCCACGACGATCGAGATGATGACGGCGATCACGATCCCGCCGAAGGCGATCACCAGCGCCAGCGCGATGCCCACGAACAGCTCGAAGCCGATCCCTTCCCCGACGGCGATCGTCGAGAACCGGTCGCCCTCGGTCGACACCGTGTACTCCCCGGTCTCCTCGGCCTCGAACGTGGACAGCGCCACGCCCTCCCGGCCGCTGCCGGCGTAGGTGAAGTCGCCCGAGTAGTCGTCCAGCTCGACCGCGTCGCCGTCGGGCCCGGTCACGTTGACCGTGACGCTCGGCGGGATCGACAGGTCGTCGTTGGCGCCGGGGTACTCCTGGTAGATCGTGTAGTCGCCCGCCTCCAGCACCACCGTGTCCGTGCCCGGCACCCCCACCCGCTGGAACTCGTCGATGCGGTCGGTGTACGACTCGGCGAAGTTCACGCCGATGACGATCGCCACCACGATGCCCGTGATCGCGAGCGCGGCGGCGATGGCGTACCACCAGCCGGACGGCTTCAGCGCCGGCAGGGAGGGCGCCGTCGGCGGCGTGCCGTACGGACTGGCGGCAGGGGGCGGAGGCGCCCCGTACGGGCCCGGCTGCATGGCGCCAGTTTGGCCGGTCAGCCGGCCAGACGGTCGGCGACCAGCGCCAGCCGGTCGTCGGGCTGCACGACGGCGATCCGGACGTGCTCGGCGCCGGCGGGGCCGTAGAAGTCGCCGGGCGACACCAGCGCTCCCCCGCGCTCGGCCAGCTCGGCCGCCAGCTTCCAGGCGTCGCCGTGCGGCGACCGCGCCCACAGATAGAACGCCCCGGCCGGCATCGGCGCCTCGACGCCGATCTCCCCCAGCGCGGCGGCCATCAGCTCCAACCGTCGTCGGTACCGCTCGCGCTGCTCGTCGACGTGGGCGTCGTCGGCCAGCGCGGCGGCGGCTGCGGCCTGCACCGGCCCCGGCACCATGAACCCGGCGTGCTTGCGCACCTCGGACAGGTAGTGGACCAGCTCGGCGTCACCGGCGTAGAAGCCCGCTCGCAGCCCCGCCAGGTTCGACCGCTTCGACAGCGAGTGCAGCGCGACCACGCCGTCGTGGCCCTCGCTCAGGATCGTCCGACCCGGCCCGTCCCAGGTGAACTCGATGTAGCACTCGTCGGACAGCACCGGCACGCCCCGCTCCCGGCCCCACGCGGCGCAGGCGGCCAGGTCCTGCAGCTCGCCGGTCGGGTTGCCGGGCGAGTTCACCCACAGGCAGAGCGCCCGGTCGGCGTCGGCGGGGTCGATGTCGTCGAGCGCCCGGTACGCCACCGACCGACACCCGGCCAGCGTGGCGCCCATGGCGTAGGACGGGTAGCTGGGCTCCGGGTAGAGGACCGTGTCGCGGTCGGGGGTGCGGAGCCGCAGCCACTGCGGCAGGCCGGCCACGAGCTCCTTCGTGCCCACGCACGCCGCGACCTGCGACGGCGGGACCTCGACCCCGAAGCGCCGGGCGAACCACCCGGCCGCGGCCTCGCGCAGGTCGGCCGACCCGACCGACGGCGGGTAGCCCCGCTCGCGGTCGGACGTGGCGAGCGCCTCCACGACGAAGGCGGGCGGCGGGTCGCAGGGGGTCCCGATCGACAGGTCCACACAGCCACCCGGCAGCGCCTCGGCCGCCGGGCGCAGGGCGTCGAGTCGGTCGTAGGGGTACGGCGGTGGCCGGAACGCTTGCTGCACCCCGCCGAGACTAGGCCGAACCACGGAACCCCCGAGCCGCTCCCCGACCCCGAGTCGCACTCGCTCCCGAAACGGGGAGCAGCCTCCCCGTTTCGGGAGCAGGTTCGGAAGGACCGCGCCCCGACGCCGGGGCGCAGGACCGGGCTAGTTCTTCGACTTCGACTTGTTGCGGCTCTTCTCGCCCTCGAGGGCGTTGAAGATCATCAGGACCAGGACGGCGCCGAGGACCGAGCCGATGATGTTCGACGACTGGAGCCAGCTGTCGCCGACGTCGAAGATCACCTTGCCGAGGAACCCGCCGACGTAGGACCCGACCACGCCGAGCGCCAGCGTCTGGTGGATCTTCATCGGGTCCTCGCCCGGCACGAGGAGCCGCGCCAGCCAACCGGCGACGAGGCCGAGCACCAGGAACATGATGAGCGACCACATCGTGCCGGACCTCCCGCGGGGTCAGTTGTCGGTGACGAACTCCTGGAGCCGCCCGAGCGTGGCCTCGTCGAAGCGACCCCGTATGTACATACCACCTTCTCCGGGGCTTTCGGACAGGACCTCGCCACCACGGTGCACCGCGGCCAGCACGTCGCCACGGTCGTAGGGCACCACCAGCTCGACCACCTTGGTCAGCGCCCGCAGCCGATCGCCGAGCGAGCGGACCAGCACGTCGACGCCCTCGCCGGTGGCGGCGCTGAACGCCACCGACCCCGGGTACCGCTCGACGAGGCGCTTCGCCTCGTCGGGAGCCAGGTCGGCCTTGTTGAACGCCATCATCTCGGGCACGTCGGCGGCGCCGATCTCGTCGAGCACCGACCGCACCGCGTCGATGTTGCCGACCGGGTCGGGCGCCGAGGCGTCGACCACGTGCAGCAGCAGGTCGGCCTCGACGGCCACGCTCAACGTCGACTTGAACGCCTCCACCAGCTGGTGCGGCAGCTTGCGGATGAACCCGACCGTGTCGGTGAGCAGCACCCGCTCGCCGCCGGGGAGGTCGAGGCGGCGGGTGGTGGCGTCGAGCGTGGCGAACAGCCGGTCCTCGACCAGCACGCCGGCGTCGGTGAGCCGGTTGAGCAGCGTCGACTTCCCCGCGTTCGTGTAGCCGACGATCGCCGCCCGGGGCAGGACGCCGGAGCGCTGCGCCTTCCGCTGGGTCTCCCGGTGGCGGTCGATCTCGCGCAGCTCGGCCTCGAGCTTGTGGATCCGCCGGACCAGACGCCGCCGGTCGACCTCGAGCTGGGTCTCACCGGGGCCTCGGGTGCCGATGCGGGCGCCGCCACCGGCCGACATGCCGCCGGCCTGCTGGGACAGCGCCTTGCCCCGACCCCGCAGGCGCGGCAGCCGGTAGCGCAGCTGCGCCAGCTCGACCTGCGCCTTGCCCTCCTGGCTGTGGGCGTTCTGGGCGAAGATGTCGAGGATGACCGCCGTGCGGTCGATCGCGGTCCGCCCGAGCAGCTTCTCCAGGTTGTACTGCTGGGCCGGTGTCAGCTCGTTGTCGAAGACCACCGTGTCGCAGTCGGTGGCGAGCGCCAGCTCCTTCAGCTCCTCGGCCTTGCCCTTGCCCACGAACGTGGGCGGGTCGGGGGCGTTGCGGCGCTGCACGATGCGGCCGACCTCGTCGGCGCCGGCGGTGTCGACGAGCAGCGACAGCTCGTCGAGCGACGCCTCGGTCTCCTCGGGGGTCTCCGGCGGGAGGGTGACACCGACGAGCACGATCTTCTCGCGGAACGACCGCTCGATCAGTGACATGGGCACGATCCTGCCCGCTGGCCGGTGGTCCGAGCCACGCGTTATCCGCCGCTGGGCCCGTCGGCGTGCCCGGCGCCGGGGCCGGTGTACGGGTACTCGAGGGCGGCGATCACGGTGGCCGGCCCGGTGAGCTGGACCGTCGAGCCGAGGCCGACGGTCACCGAGCCGCCCGGCTGGTCGACCGCGACCCGCTGGCCGACCAGGCCCCAGCGGTGGGCGACGGCCGCCGACGCGCAGGCACCGGTGCCGCACGCCGCCGTGGGGCCGACGCCGCGCTCGTAGGTGCGGATCGTGACCCGGTCCTTGCTGCGCCCCGGCCGCAGGACGTGGACGTTCGCGCCGCCGGGGGTGGCGGCGTTGACCCGCTCCCCCAGCGCGACCAGCTCGACGGCGTCGAGGTCTTCGCCCTCGTCGACCTCCACCACCAGGTGCGGGTTGCCGATGTCGACCCAGGTGCTGCGCACGAACGGGCCGCCCGACCAGTCGACGCCGTCCGGGTCGAAGCGGATCGGGCCCATGTCGACGGTCAGCAGGTGGGTGCAGGGGTTGAGCGCCTTCTCGACCACGACCGTCCGCAGGCCGGCGTCGGTGGCCACCGCCACCTGGGTGGCGCCGTCGGGCTTGGCGTCGACCCAGCCGTCGAGGACGAGGGCCTGAACCAGGCAGCGGATGCCGTTGCCGCTCATCTCGGCCCGGGAGCCGTCGGCGTTGAGCAGCTCCATCACGGCGTCCGGCGGGTCGCCCCGGCGCTCGCCGCCCGCTCCGGCCCAGCCACCGTCGGCGGCCGGGCGGGAGGCCCGCAGCAGACCGTCGGCGCCGACGCCACGGTGCCGGTCGCACAGCGCCCGGGCGAGGGCGGGGTCGATGGGGTGGTCGCCCTTCCGGTCGAGGAGGACGAGGAAGTCGTTGCCCAGCCCGTGGTGCTTGGTGAGACGCATCCCCGCAGACGCTACTGCCCTGGTCAGCGATGCCCGCCCCACTCCGGCGCGGATCGGGCGGATCCGGCGTGCACCAGGCGCGGCTCCGGCCGTCAGGGAGCCGGGAGCACGCCGGCCAACGGCGCCTCGAGCGCGGCGGGGTCGTCGGCGCGGAGCCACTCGATCCGGGGGTCGCGGCGGAACCACGCCCGCTGCCGGCGGGCGAACTGGCGGGTCCGACGGACCGCCAGGTCGACGGCCTCGTCGAGCGGCACGCCGTCCTCGACGTGGGCCAGCAGCTCCCGGTAGCCGAGGGCCTGGCGGGCCGTCCGGGACAGGCCCCGGGGGTGGGCGGCGAGGCGGCGCACCTCGTCGACGAACCCGGCCGCCAGCTGCGCCTCGTACCGGGCGGCGATGCGGGCGGCGACGACCTCGGCGGGCAGCTCCACGCCGACCAGGCGGAACCGGGACGGCGGGTAGGCGTCGAGCCCGGGCCCGTACGACGAGAACGGGGCGCCGCTGCCGAGCGTCACCTCCAGCGCCCGGACGACCCGCCGCCGGTTCGTCGGCTCCATCTTGGCGGCGGCCGCCGGGTCGAGCTCGGCGAGCCGGGCATGGAGGGCCGCCGTGTCGGGCTCGGCCTCCAGCTCGGCGCGCACCGCCGGGTAGCGGCCGGGGATCGTCAGGTCGTCGATCACCGCCCGCAGGTACAGGCCCGTGCCCCCCACCAGCAGGGCCCGGTGGCCCCGGGCCTCGATCTCGGCGATGGCCTCCCGGAACGCCGCCTGGAACCGGGTGACCGTGAACTCCTCCCAGGGGTCGGCCAGGTCGAGGAGGTGGTGGGGCACCGCGGCCCGCTCCTCCGGGGTCGGCTTGGCGGTCCCGACGTCCATGCCCCGGTACACCTGCATGGAGTCGACCGACACCAGCTCGATCGTCGGGTCGCGGCGGGCGACCGCCAGCGCGAGGGCCGACTTCCCGGAGGCGGTGGTGCCGACGAGGGCGAGGTGGCGCGGGGCGCCGGGGTCAGACGACGGCAACCGGGATGCGGGTCTTGTGGGTGGCGGCGTGGGTGATCCCCACCAGCTCGCCCCGCAGGTGGTGGGGAGCGGCGTCGGTGACCCGCACGTCGACGTAGGTGCCCGGGCGGATCACCTGCTCGGCGCGGAAGTGCACCAGCTTGTTCTGCCGGGTGCGGCCGGTGGTGACCGTCGGGTCCTTGCGGGACGGGCCCTCGACCAGCGCCTCCTCGACCCGACCGACCCGGGCCTGGTGGCGGGCCAGCGCCGACCGCTCGACCACGACCCGCAGGCGCTCGAACCGCTCGGCGCACACCTCGGGCGGCACGAACTCGTCGGTGCGCTCCGCCGCCTCGGTGCCGGGGCGGGGGCTGAAGATGAACGTGTAGGCGCTGTCGTACTCGGCCTCGGCGACGACCTCGAGGGTGCGCTCGAAGTCCTCGTCGGTCTCACCGGGGAAGCCGACGATGATGTCGGTGGTCACGGCGAGGTCGGGCACGGCCTCCCGGGCGGCGGCCAGCCGGGCCAGGTAGCGCTCGGCGGTGTAGCCCCGGTGCATGGCGGCCAGCACCCGGTCGCTGCCCGCCTGGAGCGGCAGGTGGAGGTGCTCGCACACGGCCGGGGTCTCGGCCATGGCGGCGATCGTCTCGGGCCGCAGGTCCTTCGGGTGGGGGCTGGTGTACCGGACCCGGCGGATGCCCTCGACTTCGCCCACCGCCCGCAGCAGGTCGGCGAACAGCGGCCGCACCTTGGCGGTCGTGTCGCCGGCCTGGCGGCGTTCGAGCATGAGGTCGCGGCCGTAGCTGTTGACGTTCTGCCCGAGCAGCGTGACCTCGGTGACCCCGTCGGCGGCCAGGGCCCGCACCTCGGCGACCAGCTCGTCGAACGGGCGGCTGATCTCCCGGCCCCGCACCGACGGGACGATGCAGAAGGCGCACGAGTTGTCGCAGCCCACCTGGATCGTGAGCCAGCTGGCGTACGGCAGCTCCCGCTGCACCTGGAGGGCGCTGGGGAACGTGGCGCGGTCGTCGCTGGCGGCCTCGTCGAGGATCTCGACCAGGCTGCCGCCCTTGCCCTGCGCCCGGGCGTCGAGCTGCTCGCGCAGCAGCTCGGCCGCCCGGCCCACGTTGTGGGTGCCGAACACGACGTCGACGTGCGGGGCCCGCTCGACGATCGTCTCCCGGTCCTTCTGGGCCAGGCAGCCCCCGACCACGATCTGCAGGTCGGGGTTGCGCTCCTTCAGCGCCTTGAGGTGGCCGAGGTGGCCGTAGAGCTTGTTGTCGGCGTTCTCGCGGATGCAGCAGGTGTTGAGCACGATCACGTCGGCGTCGTCGGGCGAGGCCGCGGGCGTGAGCCCGTCGGCCTCGAGGAGCCCGGCGATCCGCTCGGAGTCGTGCTCGTTCATCTGGCACCCGAAGGTGCGCACGGCGTAGGTCCTGGCGCTCATGAGCGCCGGCCAGGCTACCCGCCGGCCGGGGACGGGTAGTCCGGCACCTCCTCTTCGGGCGGAACCTCGGTGAGCTTGGTGACCGCACCGTCGGGGTCGAACACCTTCAGCTCGTCGGTCCACTCGTCGGCGTAGTAGCGCTTGGCGCCGTCGACGTACTGGTAGGCGCCGGTGATCTCGTTGCCGAACTCGTCGACCACCCGGGCGTCCGGGTCGTACCAGAGCTCGACCAGGTCGTCGATGCCCTGGTAGTCCTCGTCGCCGTCCCACAGCTCGGTGCCGTAGTTGAGGCTCGGCTGGGTGCGGGCCCGCGGCGTCGGCGGGAAGGCGAACGCCGCCTGCCGGACGTTGTCGGGCGTCGGGTTGGGGCCGGCCAGGTGGAGCCCGGTGAAGAACAGGGCGATCTGCGGGTAGGTCAGCAGCAGGCTGCCCTCGGCCGGGGGCGGCTCGCCGTGGAACCACTCGTAGAGCTTGTAGGCCGGGTTGAGCTCGGGCTCCGACGACGGCGGCAGGTAGCTGATCCCGAAGGCGTGCTCCCACTGGGCCTTGTCGACCAGCTGGGCGCCGGCGTTGGTGTCGAGCAGCTGCGGGGTGATCATCACCCACTCGGGGAACCAGTTCTGCTTGGTGGCCTCCCGGGTGATGTCGCCCATGGTGATCGGGTCGCCCCGGACCAGCACCGTGGTGACGCCGGCCTCCTTCATGGCGGTGACCGTGCTGGTGGCGAACTCGGCGGCGCCGCCCAGGTTGAGCTCGAACGTGAAGTCCTCGGCCACCGGGATGCCGTCGCTCTCCAGGTCGGCCTTCAGCTCCCCGTGGTTCTCGATGCTGTTCTCGCTCTGGGCGAGGGTGAGCATGCCGAACACGCGGTCGCGGCCCTGGAGGTCGCCGCCCGCGAAGTCGGCGGTGCCGTCCTTCAGCTTGGCGTTGACGTAGTTGCGGGCGTGGATGTTGAGCTGCGTCTCCGACGGGACCAGGCCGAACGCCGTGGGCTCCGGGTCGGAGATGCCGGGGCAGGCCACGCAGATGATCCCCTGGTTGTGCAGCTCCTGCGTCCAGGTGTTGGCGAGGAGCGGGCCACCCAGGACCGCCGCCGGCTTCATCGAGGCGGCCTTCACCGCGTCGGCCCGGGCCGGCTGCGACTCCATCATCGCCCCGCTCGCCTGGAGGAACTCGACCTCCACCTCGCGGCCGTAGGTGTTGTAGTAGGTCTGGAAGATCTCGACGAGCCCGAGCTGGGTCTCGCGGATCTCCTCGACGGTGTCGTCGAAGCCCAGCGCCTGCTTGATGAACGAGAAGATGACGTCGTTGTCGTTGGGCAGCCAGAGGACGATCTTGATCGTGTCCTCGGTGACGCCCTGGATCGGCTCGGCGTCCGGGTCGGGCTCGGCGATCGCCGTGCACTCGGGGGCGAAGAAGAAGGGGATGGCAACCTTGCCGGTCTCGGGGTCGCAGGTGTCGGGGAACTCGACGTCGAGCGACTCGTCCTCCTGGGCCATCGACCAGGTGACCACCCCGTCGGGGTAGCCCTCGCCGACGGGCTCGGCGGCCTGGTCGCCGGTCTCCTCGTCGCCGTCGTCGCCGCTCAGGACGACCGACGCGCCGGCGATCAGCGCGATGACGACGAGGACTGCGGCGAGCGGCCCGTACCGGCGCAGGGCGCTCGGCGGCGGGTCGTAGTCGAGATCACTGCTCGGTTGCACGGATGGCTTCCCTTTCGTCCCCGGTGGCGGGCCGGGTCGGTGCGTGGCGGTAGCTGTCGGGGTTGGCGGTGCCGGCGCCGCTGCCGGGCGCCGGTGCGCGGTCGGACCGGTTGACCGCGGCGTCGTTGTCGCCGAGGTAGGAGCTGACCACGGCCGGGTCGGACAGCACCTGGGCCGGCGGCCCCACGGCCAGGACCCGCCCCCGGTCCATGGCCACCATGCGGTCGGCGACCTGCTCGACCAGCGGGATGTCGTGCTCGACCAGCACGACGCTCGCCCCCATCTCGTCGCGGATGCGGCGGATCAGCGGGGCCAGGGCCTCGACCTCGCGCTGGGCGATCCCCGACGCCGGCTCGTCGAGGAGCACGACGCCGGGCCGGTGGGCCAGGAGGCACGCCAGGTCGACGACCCGGCGGGTGCCGGTCGACAGCTCGCCCACGAACAGCGACCGGTAGGGCTGCAGGCCCAGCAGCTCGACCAGCTCGGTGACCCGGCGGCGGACCTTGTGCTCGCTGTCGAAGGCGTTGGGCAGGCCGAAGGCGGCCGACAGCGGGTCGCCGACGTGGACCCACCGCTCGACGGCCACGGCGATGGCCTGGTCGACGGTGAGGGAGGTGAACAGCCGGGCGTCCTGGAAGGACCGGCCGAGGCCCCGCCGCGACCGCCCGGCCGCCCGCAGGTGGGTAACGTCGCGGCCGCCCAGCAGAACCTTCCCGCCGGTGGGTGGGACGAAGCCGCTGAGCAGGTCGAACAGGGTGGTCTTGCCGGCGCCGTTGGGGCCGATGACCCCGACGATCTCGCCGGGCGCGACCTCGAGGGTGACGTCGTCGACGGCCCGGACGCCACCGAAGGCCACGGTGAGGTTCCGGGTCTCCAGGACCGGCGTGGGCGGCACCAGCGGCTCGGCCCGCCCGCCGGGGCCGGCAGCGGGGGCCGGGGCCGGAACCGGGGCCGCGGGCCCGGTGGGCGGCGGGGCGCCCGGCGGTTGGGCGAGCTCGGCCGCGTCCTTGGACATCGCCGACGCCGAGCTGAGGAACACCGAGCGCAGGAGGTCGGGACGGTCGAGCAGGCCCTGCGCGGGGCCCGAGAACCGGACCTCGCCCCGCTCCAGGAACACGGCCCGGTCGGCGATCCGCAGCGCCACGTTCACCGACTGCTCGACGACCACCAGCGTGGTGCCCTCCTCCCGGAGGTGCCCCACGAACTCCATCAGCTGGCCGACCACGGACGGGGCGAGCCCGAGCGACAGCTCGTCGATCATCAGCAGGCGCGGCCGGCCGAGCAGCGCCATGCCCAGCGCCAGCATCTGCTGCTGGCCGCCGGAGAGGTTGGACGCCCGCTCGTCGCGGCGCTGGGCGAGGACGGGGAACAGCTCCTCGACCCGCCTGATGCCCGCCGCCACCGCGGCCCGGTCGCGGCGGTGCAGCCACGACGCCACCCGCAGGTTGTCGCCCACGCTCAACGTGGGGAACACCCCGTGGCCGCCGGGCATCTGCAGCAGGCCCAAGGCGGCGACCTTGTGGGCGGGCCGGCCGGCGATGTCCTGGCCGGCGAAGCGGATGGTGCCACCTTTGGGGGCGACGAGGCCGGAGATCGCCCGGAGCAGCGTCGACTTGCCGGCGCCGTTGGTGCCGAGCAGCGCCACGGCCTCCCCCGGCCGGACGGACAGGTCGACCCCGAACAGGATCGGCACGCCGCCGTAGGCGACCTTCACCCCCCGGGCGTCGAGCACCGGCTCGCCGGCCCCGACCCCGGCCGCCGCGGCGGCGGCCGCGGCCCGGCGGCGGTCGGCGTCGGCCAGCACCGGCGCGCCGGTGGGCGGCGGCAGCGCGTCGAGGTAGGGCTCGGCGTCGTGGCCCAACCGCACCGGCGCCGGGGCGTCGAGCGGTGACGCGGGCGCGGGCGCCGCAGGGGCAGCAGGCGCCGCGGGGGCGGCCGCGGCCGCGGCTGCCGACGGCTCCCCGGCCGCGGGGACCGGGTCGGCGGCGAGCGAGGTGCGGGTGTAGCCGGGGATGTCGAGCCGGCGGGCCCGGGCGACCACCCGGAGCCAGCGGTCGCGGAAGGCGAAGACCACCCCGGCGAGGCCCTTGGGGAACACCAGCAGCACCAGGATCACGCCGGCGCCCTGGGCGATGATCGCCCAGGTGTCGTCGAGGAACCAGCGGGTGCCCCAGAAGTAGACGGCGCCGAGGACGGCACCGGTGGCCGACGTCATGCCGCCCACCACGACCATCGTGAACACGGCCAGGTTGTCCAGCGGGCCGAACGCCGAGGCGTCGTAGGTGCGCTGCTGGAACGTGAGCAGCGCCCCCGCCAGCGACGCCACCGCCCCCGACAGGGCGAAGGCCGCCAGCCGCATCCGCACCGGCGAGACGGCGTAGGCCTGCGCCGCCCGCTCGTTGTCGCGCAGCGCCACCAGCGCCCGGCCGAACCGGCTGGCCCGGATGTTGCGGGCCCCGAGGATGGCGGCGAACAGCACGAACAGCACGAGGTGGTAGGCGCCCGTCTCGCTTCTGATCTCGAGACCGCCGAGCACCGGGGGCCGCTGGATCAGCAGCCCGGAGCCGGGGACCCAGTCGAACCGGTCGCGGTCGAGCAGGTAGCTCGACGCCGCCAGGGCGAAGGCGAAGCTGCTGACCGCCAGGTACATGCCGCGCAGCCGCAGGGTCGGGACGCCGACCACGGTGCTCACCACGGCGCCCAGCACGGCGGCCAGGAGCAGGGTGACCAGCAGGTTGAGGTCGTGCTCGCCCATCAGCCAGCCGGCGAAGGCCGCACCGAGCGCGAAGTAGGCGATGTGACCGAGCGACACGATGCCGCCCCAGCCCGACAGCAGGACCAGGGCCAGGCCCAGCAGGGCGTAGATGAGGAGCGTGCTGGCGTTGAAGACCTGGCCGACGTCGAGGACGTAGGGCAACCCGACGGCGACGACCGCCAGCAGGCCGAACGCCACCGCCCGCCCCAGCCGGACCTCCGGCAGCCGCAGCAGGCGCCACGGCACCGGCCGGACCTCCTCGGCAGCCCGCCAGGCGGCGTCCTCGGTGGCGTCGCCGCGGCCGATCTCGGCCCGCCGCACCAGCAGGGTGACGCCGACGACGATCGCCAGCGACGGGATGACCAGCGCCTCGCCGTGGTTGTCGAACACGCCCTGCTCGAACACGCCGAGGGCGATCGCCGACGCGGTGACGGCGGTGAGGTGGGTCATCCGGCCGAGCATCAGCGCCACCAGCGCCCGCAGGAGCACGTGGAGCCCGAGCGCCGACGACAGGGTCGGGATGCCCTGGACCCCCGCCCGGAGGAACACCGTCAGGAAGGCCAGCGCGGCGGCCAGCGACCACACGACCGTCTGCAGCCGGTGGACCGGGACGCCCAGCAGCGACGCCCGGTCGGCGCTGTCGGCGCTGGCCCGGATGGCGACGCCGACGTCGCTGCGCTGCAGGAACACGGCGACGACGCCCACGGTGATGGGCGCCAGGACGAGGACCAGGAGGTCGTTGGCGTTGAAGATGATGGTGCCGACCGAGAAGGTCCACTCGAACGGCGGCTCGATGCGACCGACCGCCAGGTCGAGCCCCCACAGGCGTGGGAGCAGCAGCGCCATGCCGACCAGCACCTGACTGAGGCCGATCGTGGCGATGGTGACCAGCAGGCGCGGCGCCCGGAAGAAGCGCCGGACGACCACCCGCTCCACGCCCGCCCCGAACAGCACGGCGACGGCCAGCCCGGCGAGCAGCGCCAGCGGGTAGGGCAGGCCCGACTCGGTCACGAGCAGGAACCCGACCACCGCCGGGGCCAGCCCGAGGTCGGCCTGGGCGAAGTTGATGATGCGGTTGGCCCGGTACACCATCGCCATGCCCAGGGCGATCATGGCGGTGAGCGCACCGAGCACCAGGCCGCGCAGGACGATGCCGGCGCTGGTCGGGAACAGGACCTGCTGCGCCAGGAGGATCAGCAGCGCGGGGCCGACCGAGGCCGACAACGGGCGCAGCCGATCGATCAACGACTCTCGGGCAGCCTCCCGGGCTGCCGGTTGGCTGTCGAGCATGACTTCACCCACCGTGGCGCTGCCCCCACTGTGTCGGACCCCCAGTTACCGGGAGTCACCCTAGTCGTGAGGGCAGCGCAGCGGCGCGTCCTCCAGGTGCGCGGGCTAATCGTCCAACATGATCGGCAGCTCGTCGGCCGCCGTCATCTTCTCGCCCGCCTCCGGCTCGGTGGCGTCGCCGACACCGAGCTGGGTCCGGATCTTGTCGGAGACCTCCATCATGATCTCGGGGTTCTCGGCCAGGAACTGCTTGGCGTTCTCGCGGCCCTGCCCGAGCTGCTCTCCCTCGTAGG
>DATCLV010000355.1:0-8255 GCA_036563745.1 Acidimicrobiales bacterium
ATGGACGCGACCGACCGCAACAACCCGAAGTGGCGCGACCCGGAGGTCCGGCAGGCGATCATCGGCCTCAACGGCACGAACTTCCCGAAGAACCTGTCGCAGGGCGACATCGACCAGTGGAACGGCCTGTACGCCCTCTTCGAGGCGTTCGGCTACCCGGTGATGGAGCGTGACCCGGCGTCGCCCGCCCCGGCGCTCATGGAGTGCAAGCCCGGCTGGTTCGGGCTCACCCCGCTGGCGATGAACCCGACGTTCACCGACGTCGACGACATCGACAAGCTGGCGCAGGGCACCGAGGGCGTCGAGTGGACCCATTGGGGCGACATGGTCAACGTCTACGGCGTCGGCCCCGACGGGTTCGCCCG
The DNA here is from genome assembly GCA_036563745.1 of Acidimicrobiales bacterium. Classification (GTDB taxonomy): domain Bacteria; phylum Actinomycetota; class Acidimicrobiia; order Acidimicrobiales; family VFJN01; genus DASXTK01. The sequence continues at coordinate 366 of DATCLV010000355.1, forward strand.
GGTGCCGTGGGGCAACGCCGGCGTCCAGTACGGCCTGGAGGCCATGAAGGCGGGGATCATCACGCCCGAGGAGTTCCTCGACCTCAACGCCCAGGTCGGCTCGTGGAGGTCGAGCGCCGACATGGTGCCCGAGGGCTTCCCGTTCGACGGGCCGCTGACGCCCGAGAACTTCGACCCGTGGTCCCGCCGCAACATGCAGCTCTCGCCCGACGGCGGCGCGACCCCCGCACCCCGGCGCACCGGCGACCGGGCGGCGCAGCAGGCGGTCTACACGACCGGCATGCAGTTCCAGGGCGACATCGACATCCCGGTGATCGACTGGCGGCACTACCTCGAGGACGAGCTGGACATGCACAACAGCCAGCAGTCCTTTGCCGCCCGCCAGCGGATGCTGAACGCCGACGGCGACGCGTCGAACCAGGTGATCTGGTTCACCGACGCCCGCCCGGCGGTCGCCTTCGACCAGACGCCGATGGCGTTCGAGGTGATCGACGAGTGGATGGCCAACATCGAGGCGCATCCCCAGCGGGGCGTGGCCCGCAACAAGCCGGCCCGGGCCGTCGACTCCTGCTTCGCCACCGACGGGACGCTGATCGCCTCCGGCCGCCGGGTGTGGGACGGCGTGCTCGACGACCGGGCGCCCGGGGCGTGCACGCAGCGGTTCCCGATCTACTCGTCGTCCCGCCGGGAGGCGGGTGGCCCGATCGAGGGCGGCATCTGGGACTGCCAGAAGCAGTCCGTCCGGCGCGCGATCCGCTCGGGGGTCTACGGAGACTGGGAGCCGTCGGCCTCCGAGCGCGCCCGCCTGGAGCAGATCTTCCCCGACGGCGTCTGCGACTGGTCGAAGCCCGACCTGGGCCGCCCCCGCCCCGGCAGGGGCTGACCCGTCCCAAATTGCGTTGATCAGGCCGACATATGCGGCTTTCCGGACGCAATTTGGTCAGGGCGGTCACACGTTGAGGCCCATGACCAGCTTCGGGGGATGGTCGCGGAAGGTCATCACGTGGTTGCGGACGCCGGTCTGGAAGGCCTCCAGGTAGGCGAGCTTCCGGATGAGGTAGGAGCGGGTCTCCTTGGGGTCGAGGTACAGGTTGTAGAGGCGCCCGTAGGGGTACTTCTGCCCGACCCCGGTGAAGCCGCCCGGGTTGTGGACGTCGGTGTCGTCGTCGGAGATCGACGACAGCATGAACTTGTACTCACCCACCCGCAGCGCCGAGAACATCTGCCCCAGCCAGTAGTAGTGGTGCTTCCGGTTCGACCGGCCCTCGGGCGCCAGCAGGAACGAGGTCTGGTCGACGCCGTCGATGAACCGGTCGGTCGGCACCTGCTCGGGCGCGCCGGCCAGCGCCAGCGCCGTGGGCAGCAGGTCGCTGAAGGCGAACAGGCCGTCGCTCACCCGGCCCGGGTCGATCGTGCCCGGCCACGCCGCCACGAACGGCACCCGCACGCCGCCCTCCCACGTCGAGCCCTTGGCGCAGCGGAACGGCGTGTAGGCGGCGTCGGGCCAGGTCTCCATCTCGGGCCCGTTGTCGGACGTGACGATGAGCAGCGTGTCCTCGAGCTGCCCGGTGCGCCGGAGCGTCTCGACGAGGCGGCCGACGATGTCGTCGAGCTCGACGATCGTGTCCTTGTAGGGGTGCTTGGCCGGTGACACCCCCAGGTACCGCTCGTGGGGGTAGTTGTCGAAGTGGGCGCCCCGGGTGCAGTGGTACAGGAACCACGGGCGGTCGGGCTCCTCGGCGGCCTGCCGCTCGATGAAGTCGATCGAGTACTGCGCCCACCGGTCGTCGAGCTCGGACAGGACCGGCAGCGTCACCTCCTCGATCGGTTCCAGCTCGCCGCCCCGGGAGGCGTGCACGAACGCCTTCTGGAACGGCAGGTTCTGGATCCACTCGGTGCGGGCCTTGCTGTAGACGACCTCGGGGAAGAAGTACGGGTCGCGCCATTCGGTGTACATGTCGCTGACCGAGAGGAACCCGTAGAAGTCGTCGAAGCCGACGTGCTGGGGCTGCGAGGCCGTGTTCTCGCCGAGGTGCCACTTGCCGACCGCCTGGGTGGCGTAGCCGGCCTCCGACAGGAGCTCGGCCAGCGTGACCTCGCCCTCCAGCCCGCCGCCCTCGCCGTACATGGGCGGGCGCTGGAGGCCGTGGCGCATCGGCAGCCGGCCGGTGAGCAGCGTGGCCCGGGACGGGGTGCAGCTCGGCTCGGAGTAGGCCGAGGTCAGCTGGAGGCCCTCGCGGGCGAGGCGGTCGATGTGCGGCGTGGGCGCGCCGACGGCGACGCCGCCGCCGTAGCACCCGAAGTCCCCCCAGCCGACGTCGTCCATGAGGACCACGAGGATGTTGGGCCGCTTCCGCCCGGCGGCCGCGCGGGCGGCGAGCTTGGCGGCGGCCGCGGCCTCGTCGGTCTCGTGCACGAACCGGGGCTCCCGGGTGGGGCCCTGGTCGGTGGTAGGGGAGACGATCGGGTCGAAGCCGTCGTCGGTGTCGTCGATGTCGTCGGTGGGGGCGATGTCGTCGGTGTCGGCGGTGTCCACGCCCGCGACTGTAGACACTTGACTACAGTCCTGCCCATGGCGACACCCGTGGGGCGTGCAGCCGTCGTCGAGGCTCTGCTCGACGCGGCGGAGGCGGAGCTGGCCGAGGTCGGCGTGACGGCGGCGTCGGTGCGGCGGATCGCCCGGCGGGCCGGCGTGAACCACGGGCTCGTCCACCGCCACTTCGGGGCGAAGGACCGGCTGGTCGCCGCCGTCCTCGACCGCCTCGCCGCCCGCACCGCGGCCGCCATCGACACCCTGTCGACCGCCGACCTGCTCGACCCGGCCGGGCCGCTCGGCCGCCACCTCCGGGTCCTGGCCCGGGCGGCGCTCGACGGCGTCGACCTGGCGGCGGCCCAGTCGTCCCACCCGGTCGCCGACCACCTGGTCGCCCGCCTCGGGGGCGACGACGCGGCCCGGCGGGCGGCGGCCCGCCTGATGGCGCTGGCCTTCGGCGTCCACCTCTTCGGGCCGTTCATCGCCGAGGCCACCGGGATCGAGGTGACCGAGGTGGCCCGGTCGGTGACCGACAGCGCCGCGGTGCCGTCGTCACCGTCGCCACCCTCACCGTCGCCACCCTCACCGTCGCCGCCGTCGCCGCCGTCGTGACCCCGGACCCGGCCGCGCCCTAGCGTGCTCGGCCGATGCAGCTGCCGGAACCGGTGATGACGGCGGAGGAGCTGAACGCCTTCCTGCAGGCGACCTTCCCGCAGTTCGAGCGGCCCTACCGCGTGCTCGAGGTGACACCCACCGGCGCGGTCCTCCACCTGGCGATCGGGCCCGAGCACGAGCGGCCCGGCGGCACCGTGTCGGGCCCCACGATGATGGGCCTGGCCGACGCCGCCGCGTGGCTGGCCACGCTGTCCCGCATCGGTCCGGTCGCCCTGTCGGTGACCAGCAGCCTGACCATCAACTTCCTGCGCAAGCCGTCGCTCGACCACGACCTGCTCGCCACGGCGTCGCTGCTGAAGCTGGGGCGCCGGCTGTCGGTGACCGAGGTGCACCTCACCTCCGGCGACGACCTGGTGGCGCAGTCGACCGTGACGTATGCGATCCCCTCGTCGGCGTCGCCGGGCTCGTCGGCCCCGTCGTCGGGGTCGTCGTCCCCGTCGGGGTCGTCCCCGTCGGCTCCGTCGGCCTGACCCGCGCCGGGCCCGCCGCAGCCCGGCCGGGGCCGCGGGCGATGGGTAGGGTGCCACGCATGCACTCGCGGCACTCCCGGTGGTCGATGCGGTCGTGGCGGTCGGTGGGCTCGGCGTTCTCCGGCCTGTCGGCGGGGTCGGTCGGGTCGGCGGGCTCGGCGCTCTCGGTGCTGTCGCTGCTGTCGATCGGCTCCGCCGGGTCGATCCTCTCGATCGGCTCCGCCGGCTCGATCCTGTCGATCGGCTCCGCCGGGTCGATGCTCTCGATCGGCCGGACCGGGGCGTTCATGAACAAGGGCGGCGAGCCGGGGCTCCAGGCGGTCCCGGTGGGCACGGCCCTCGCCGTGGCCGGCCTGCTGGCCGCCGTCGCCCCGCGGTCATGAGCGACCGTGCCGGCGAGCCCGGCGAGCGCTTCACGCTCGAAACCGTCGGGCGGATCGCCTCGCCGCTGACCGACCGCGCCGGCGCCCCCAAGCAGGGCCCCGAGGGCGGGCCCGACGCCTGGCTGACGTTCGAGCCCCACGTGGCCGACGCCGCCCGCGACCTGGCGGTCGACGACCGCCTGGTGATCCTCACCTGGCTCGACCGGGCCGACCGCACGGTGCAGCGGGTCCACCCCCGCGACGATCTCTCGGCGCCGGAGACGGGCGTGTTCAGCACCCGCTCGCCCGACCGGCCCAACCCGGTCGGCCTCCACCCGGTGACGGTCCGCGCCGTCGACCGGGAGGGCGGCCGCATCCTCGTCGGTCCGATCGAGGCCATCGACGGCACCCCGGTCGTCGACGTGAAGCCCCTCCTGCGGGGCGACGAGGGCACCCGCTAGCCGGACGGGAAGCCGGACCGACCGCCGGGCCGCCGGGCCGGCAGCACGCATCGGGCGGGCGGTGGGACGTCCGGTCCCCTAATGTCCTGGCCCGGCATCCGTCGACATCGCACGCTGCTGGAGCCGCCACCCAGCGTGCCGGTCCGTCGTCCCGCCCCCCGGCTGGCTACCGTCTGCACCGGATCCGTGGCCGGTGGTCGGAGGCGACGACCGAGCAGTGTCAGGACGGACGCCGGTTCGTACACCAACGCTGTCCGAGGGGGCCAGGCACACCTTGTGCCGGAGAACGTGACCACAGATCCGCACGCCACCGCCACGGGCGCGGACCACGCCGACCACACCCACACCCACGCCGACACCGACACCGATCCCGAGATCCCGCCCGAGCTGGCCCAGCGGATCGCCCGCGCCCTCGACCGCTCGCCGTCGACGTTCGCGGCGCTGATCGACCGGTCGCTGCGCACCCAGTGGCTCAGCCGGTCGGCCCAGTGGGTGATGGACGTCGACCCCGGCAGCCGCCAGGGCCGCGAGTCGCTGGAGCGGGTGCACCCCGACGACGTCGACCGCCTCCTCGGCGCCTTCAAGCAGCTCGACGAGGCCAACACCACCCAACCCGGCGTGCCCGTCCTCGAACCCCTCCGCTACCGGGTCGGCGACGAGGAGCACGGGTGGATGACCCGCGAGGCGCTCGTCCTCAATCTCATGCACGACCCGGTGGTCGACGCCCTCATGCTGATCGTGCGGCCGGTGGGCGGCGTCCTCGACGGCGTCGGCCACGTGGTGGACCTGCTGGTGAACAACGCCCCGCTGGAGGAGGTCCTGGCCGCCTGCGCGTCGCTGGTGCCGATCTACCTGGGCTCGGCCGTGGTGGTGGGCCGCATCGACGGCACCGAGACCATCGGCGTGCCCGAGCACAGCCCGGTGGACGCGTTCTGCCGCGACCCCCGCTGGTGGCAGGAGAGCCTGGAGGACGGCAAGGTCCGGGCGCCCTTCGACTTCGAGGGCTACCCCGACGACCTGGCGGCCGCCGCCAAGGAGGCCGGCTTCTGCTCGGCCTGGGTGATCCCGGTGCAGGAGGCGACGAGCGGTGAGGTCACCGGCTGCGTGGTGGTGTGGGTGCTGATCGAGGTGGAGCTCAACATCGGCACCGACCACGGCCTGCGCCAGGCCCGGCGCCTGGCCGGGCTGGTGATCGGCGAGCAGCGCCGGCACCACGCGCTCGAGCGGGAGGCCCTCACCGACCCGCTCACCCGGGTGGCCAACCGGTCGGCGCTGCGCCGCCGCCTCGACGCCGCCCAGGGGCCGATCACGCTGGCGTTCCTCGACCTCGACGACTTCAAGGCGATCAACGACACCCACGGCCACGACGCCGGCGACACCGTGCTGCGGGCGGTCGCCACCCGGCTGGGCGAGTCGGTGCGGGAGGACGACCTGGTGGTGCGGCTGGGCGGCGACGAGTTCGCCGTGGTGTTCGCCGACGGCACCCCGGAGGAGGCGGTCGAGCCGCTGGTGGCCCGGGTGCTGGAGGCGATCGCGGCCCCGATCCCGCTGGAGGGCACGGCCGCCGGTGCGATCACCGTCGGGGCGTCGCTGGGCGTCGCCACGGGCCCGGCCGGCGAGGTGGTCCACCGGGCCGACAACGCCCTCTACGCCTCCAAGCGGCGCAAGCACGGCTGACCCGTCGACGACCGGTCGCCGGGGCGCTCGGCCGTGTCGTCGCTCCTCGTCGGGCGGGCGCCGCCGCGCGCCCGCCCACCTGACCCTGACGAGGGGCGCTCGCGCGCCGATGCCCGCCGCTGTCCGGGGCGCTCGCCCCGGACACACGTGCTAGTCGGTGATCTCGAGGAAGCGCTCCTGCAGCTTCTTGAAGTCGGCCGTCTGGAGCTGGGCCTGGAAGCCCATGACGCGGGTGACGTCGCCGGTGACCTTGAGCTGGCCGGCCATGAACGCCTGCATGGCGGCGTTGGCATCGCCGGCCACGAAGATCGCCTGCGCGGTGTCGTAGGAGAGGGAGATCCCGGCATCGGCCTCGTCGAGGTGGCCGAGCTCGATGTCGATCCCGTCGGTGGTGTCGACGTGGGCCTCGACGGGGTCGTCCCCGAAGGGCACCCCGGTGATGTCGAGGTTGAGGCGGATCGGCTGTCCGAGGTCGGGCAGCTCGCCGGCAGCTTCGAGCTCGCTGCGGATCTTGCGGGCCGCAGCGACCCAGTCATCGCTCAGGAACTTCGGCATGCCCGCATACTAATTACTCGGAGTAACACTTGCAGCGATCACGGGCCGGCCAGGGCCGCGGGCGGGGCGGCGACCACCTCGAGGCCCGTGTGCATCCCCGCCGCGTAGTGCGGGTTGGTGCCGTCGTCGACCACGTTGCACAGCAGCGCGTAGCGACCGGGGGTCAGGTCGAAGACGGCCCGGCAGGTGACGTCCGGCTCGAACGACCAGATCCGCCCCACCTCGGCGCCGTCGGGAAGCACCGACGTGTCGGCCCCGCCCACGGGGTTCCGCGGCAGGTCCCCCGGGTCGCCGTCGTAGCGGAGCACGGTGACCTCGTGCGGGATCAGCCCGATGTTGCGCGCCACCAGCTCCACCGGCCCCGCCGGCACCGACGGGCGGGACAACGAGAAGGCGAAGTCCGACAGGGTCACGTCGAGGGTCGCCACCGGCTCGACGGCGCCGTCGGTCACCTCACCGTCGACGTCGCAGTCGGGGCCGTCGTCGTCCTCCGACGTGGTGGTCGAGGCCCGCAGCCGGTCGGCCGCGCCCCCGGCGGCGTCGCCGCCCGCCCGGTGCGCGTCGTCGCCGCAGCCGGCCAGCAGCCCCGGGGGCAGCGCCAGCACGACCAGCACCACCAGCGCCGACCGCAGCGGCGCGCGCCCGACCCGGCCCGCCCGCGCCACCTCAGATGCCGCCGCTGGTCATCGCCGCCGTGGCGACGAGCACCCCCAGGCCGATGATCAACGACTCGGCGGTCGCGGTCCGGCGCAGGCGCCGCCAGGCCGCGACGGCGTCACCCCGTTCGACGGCCGGCACCAGGAACTGGTGGTTGTAGCCCCCGATCGCCGCGACCATCCCCACGCACGCGACCTTGATCATCAGGGCTCGACCATACGCCGTTTCCCACAACGTGGAGATCTCGCCGATCTGCGACCACGCCAGCACCACGCCGGTGGCCCCGGCCAGCACGACCGAGCCGCCGGCCACCACGCTGAACCGGCTCACCACCAGCGCCGAGCCCCGGGGATCGCCCACCCGGGAGCGGTGGTGCAGGTCGAAGGCCAGGAACGTCACGCCCCCGAACCACGTGGCCACCACCAGCACGTGGACCACCTGGCTCAGCGTGAGCAAGGAGAACGTCGACGCCGTCGCCTGCGGGTGCCCCACCGCCACGA
>DATCLV010000361.1:0-7634 GCA_036563745.1 Acidimicrobiales bacterium
GGGCTCCAGCACCAGGCACACCAGCGACGCGGTCACCACCGTCATCGTGACGCCGCCGACGATCGCGCCCGAGTCGTTCACCAGGCTGCCCAGCACCGCTGCCACGATCGCCGCCGACAGGCCGGCCTGCAGCGTCGGGATCCGGGCCTTCAGCATCGTCAGCGGCCGGCCCTGGTAGCGGGACAGGAACAGCAGGAACGCCACGGCCACCGGGACGGCGGCGATCCAGAACGACGTGGTCGACACCCGGAGGTTGGCGAGGAACTTCCGCTCCATGATCGACAGCAGCGGCTCCAGGCCCTCGTTGCCGACCCGCTCGAACAGGCGGCCGAGGTGCGCCCGCTGCTCGGGGGGCCGCGCCAGGTCGACCAGGCCGAACGCCGTGACCGCCGCCACCGTGAGCACGGCGCCGATCACCACGTTGCGCACGTTGACGCCCCGGCGCCACAGCAGGGCGGCGAACATCAGGATCGTCGGGGTGAAGGCGATGATGCCGCCCACGTCGGAGCCCCAGATCGGCACGCCGATCACCACCAGCACGAAGCCCAGGAACGCCAGCGCCAGCAGGCGGCTGCGGCGCAGCGGCTCCCGCGCCGCCAGGAACGCCGCCAGCAGGCAGGCCGCGGCCGCCACCTGGCCGAACGAGTAGTTGCTGATGCCGTAGAGCCGCGAGTTCCCGGTCGGCGAGTAGCCGAACGCGGCGCTGAGGCTCAGGCGGGAGCCGGTCATCACGTCCCCCACCGGCACGGCCAGGACGACGAGCAGCACCGCCACCAGCGCCGCCCGGGGCCGGCCGAGGCGGGTGGCGAGCAGCGTCGCGGCCCCGGCGGTGAGGACGGCCCCGGTCACCACGAACGCCCAGTAGAAGCCGCTGCCCAGGTCCTCCAGGGGGAACGCCCGCGCCAGGTACGACATCGGCAGCATCGCCATGTCGACCAGCGCCAGCCACCGCACCACCCGGCGGCCCCGCCCGGTGCTGCGGCGGGCGACCAGCACCGCGCAGGCGGCGCTCAGGCCGGCCAGCACCAGCACCACCACCAGCGTCGTCGGGAACAGCGTGCGCTCCCGGAAGCGCGACGCGGCGTTGAGCTGCACCAGGCGCTCGACCCGTGTCTCGTAGTCGGCGCCCGAGGCCACGTGCTCGGCCGGGCGGCCCTCCATCTCGACCGGCCGGGGCACGTCCAGGGATCGCAGGATCGTCGGCGCCAGGTCGACCAGGGTCAGGAACCCGGACCGCTGGGTCGACGCCGAGCGCAGGTAGCCGCCGTCGATGCCGGGCCGGTGGAGGCCGACGATCGTGAGGTCGCGGTCGTTGGTCTGGTTGTAGGGGGCGGCGGTGAGCACGGTGTCGCGCTCGAGGTCGACCTCCTCCAGGAGCTCCGCCACCAGGTCGTCGGTGTCGCGCAGCGCGTCGGCCCACAGCTCGTCGAAGCGGGCCCGGTCGACGCGGTCGCGGTAGCGGAGGGTCCGGGCCAGGTCGGAGGCCTCGACGACCACCAGGCCGCCCGAGGGCGACGACCACGCCCGGTCGAAGGCGGCCGTCACGGCGTCGTGGTCGAGGCGCCGGCCGAAGGGGGCGGCCGGGTCGGCGACCAGCAGGTCGGCGCCGAGGTCGCCGGCGGGGATGACCCCGTCCCGGGTGACTACCGACAGGCCCACCTGCCGCTCGTAGGACGGGCCGATCGTGTCGGTGCCGTCGGCGTTGCCGATGGCGACCGCGCCGAGGCCGGCGCTCTCGAGCGTGTCGCTGAGGAGGCCGAGCACGGCGTCGTAGGGCTCGCCGGCGTTGACCCGCACGAGCGACGGCCAGGCCAGCGCCACGTAGTCGCCGTCGGGGCGGGTGCCGGTGCGGCGGAGGAAGATCTCGCCCGCGGTCGACCCGCCCGACTCCTCGCCGGTGGCCAGCTGCTGGCCGTCGACCGACGGCGACGACGTGGCCCGCGAGCCGGCGGAGATCGTGAGGTACGCGGCGCCCGGGGTGGCGCGCGGGCTGACGCCGCGGGGCGCCAGGTCGGCCAGCGCCGAGTCGGCCAGCAGGCCCTCGATGGCCGGGAGGTCGTGCTCGGCGAGGTCGGCCCAGGTGATCCCGGGCAGCGCCAGCAGCAGGACCCGGCCCGGCTCCTCCCCGGCCGTCTCCTCCCCGGCACCGCCGCCCGGCGCCTCCTGGGCACCGGCCGGCCCGGGCAGCCCGACCAGGCCGGTCACCCCGGCGAGCACCACCAGGCACGCGGCCACGGTGCGCACGAGACCCCTCATGTCGCTCCCACCCTCGTCAACGTCGAGCTCGTCGAACCGGTCCCCGCCGGCGAGGGCGCGCGCCCCCGCTCCGGGGCGGGTTCGGGGTTGGTCCAGTGGATGCCGCCGGGGGCGGCCCGCAGCACCTGGAGGACGATCACCGGCACCACCACGATCAGCATGGTCGCGGGCACCGCCACCGACGAGTCGTTGGCCACCAGGCCCACCGTGGACAGGACGGCCAGGCCCCCGGCCGCCGCCACCCACGGCCCGGTGCGCCGGGGCGCCTCGGGACCGGCCCGGCCGAACGCCACCAGCGTGACGTACAGGGCGGAGCCGGCCAGCAGCGTCCAGACCAGGCCCCAGGCCGCGGTCTCGGCGCCGCCGAAGCTGGCGGTCCAGCGGCGGGTCAGGGTGTCGGTGAACGCCCCGAAGCGCCCGGCCACCAGGTGCTGGGCCAGGCGGGCCAGGTGCGTCTGGGAGCCGGCGGGCCGGGCGGCGTCGACGAACGCGAACGCCAGCAGCACGGCGCCGCTCACCCCCACCAGCAGGACGAAGACCCGGCCGGTCACCCGCCGGTCGGCCAGCAGCAGGGCGGTGACCCCGAAGGCGGGGACCATCGCCACCACGCCGCCCACGTCCGCGCCCAGCATGGGCAGGCCCTCCACCACGATCACGCCGGCGAGCAGGGCGAAGGCGGCCCGCAGGCCCGCCCGCCCGTGGCGGTCGACGATCAGCGCCGCCAGCACGATGGTGGCCGACCCGAACACGGCGAAGGCCAGGTTGCCGAGGCCGGTGAAGCGCCCGGCAACCGCCACCGAGTAGCCGAACACGGTGTTGAGCTGCAGCGGGGCGCCGAGCAGCACGTCCGCGCCCACCAGCACCACGATGGTGCCGACGGCCACCAGCGCCCCGAGGCCGGGCCGGGCCCGGTCGACGAGGTAGGCGACGCCGCCGAACGCCGCGGCGATGCCCAGCAGCACGGCCAGGTACGGGACGGCCTGGCCGTCGGTGAAGCCGAAGCGGCCCATCAGGAACGTGGCCGGCACCACGCCGAGGGCGACGAACGCCGCCGCCGCCAGCACCTCGGGGGCGCGCCGGCCGAGCCGGTGCCGCTGCCAGGTGGCCAGGACCAGCACCGCGGTCCAGGTGGAGATCAGCGTGACGAGCAGCGGCACCATCGCGTCGCGGAACCCGGCGGCGTCGGTCTCGTCGACGAGGCGGTCGACCCGGCCGTCGGTGGCGCCCCCGCCCACCTGGAACGAGCGGCCCTCGATGTCGTCGGGCGGCTCCTCGCCCAGCAGGGTCAGGATCGTCGGGGCGACGTCGGCCAGGTGCACGTAGCCGTCGCGGCGGGTGGTGGCGCTCTGCAGGAGGCCCGGCTCGACGCCCGGCGCCCGCAGCCCGACCAGCGCCAGCGCCGGCGACCCGGCCGGCGCCACGGGCGACACCACCAGCACGGCGTCGCGGTCGGGGTCGGTGCGCGCCAGCACCTCGCCGAGGAGCACGTCGGCGTCGATGATCGCCTGGGCCCGCAGGTCGCGGGCCTGGCTCGGCGTGGCCCGGGGCCGGTAGGCGGCGGCGCGGCTGATGTCGGACGCCTCCACCAGCACGACCGCCCGACCGGTGGTGTTCCACTCCATGTCGAGCGCGCCGAGCACGGCCTCGTGGTCGAGGCGCCGGCCGAACGGGGCGTTCGGGTCGTCGGCGAGGAGGCCGCGGCTCACCTTCCCGTCGGGGACGACGCCGTCGTCGCCCATCAGCATGGTGGCGGCGCTGCGGGCGTAGGCGCCGTCGGGCGGCGGGTCCTCGCTGACGAAGCCCTCGCCGGCATCGGCGTTGGCGACCACGGCCCGGGCGATGCCGGCCTCGGCGAGCTGCTGGCCGAGGAGGCCGACGTCCGCGCCGTACGGGCTGTCGTCGTTGCGGTCGATGGCGTTGCCGATCGGGAGGTAGCCGATGCCGTTGGGCATGAACCCGAGGCGGCGGCGCAGGATCTCCGACGCCGGCACGCCCCCGTAGGGCTCGTCGGGCTCGAGGGCGACGGCCACGTCGATCTCGGGGGCGATCGCCCGGGTGCCGGCGCCCATGCTCAGGTAGGCGTCGGTGAGGCGGGCCGCCGACCGGCCGATGCGGGTGGAGATGTCGCCGATGGCGGCGTCCTCGATGAACGCCTCGAGGTTCGGCATGTCGTAGCGGCGGACGTCCTCCCAGGCCACGCCGGGCAGCGAGAACACCAGCACCCGGTCGACGGGCTGCTCGCCCAGCTCGGCCGGCTCGTCGGTGCTGCCGCACGCGGCCAGCGTCAGGGCGACGAGCCCCACGAGGGCCGCGGCGCCCGCCCGGCGGCGCCCGGTCGCGGCCCCGGCTCGGGCCCGGGTCACGCCGTCCCCCGGTTCGTGAGCGACGACCGGACGCGGAGCACCTGGTAGGCGCCGACGACCAGCGCCCCACCGAGCGCCCCGGCCACCGCCAGGTAGGCGATGTCGGCGAACCGGCGCGGGTCGTCGCCCAGCACGGCCTGGCCGGCCCACGCCGCGACGCCCACCGCCGCGCTCACCAGCACCATCCGGCCCAGCGCCGCGGGGAGCAGCGACCCGCCCGTCCGGCGCCGCAGATCGACGGCCAGGACCAGCGCACCGACGGTGTACGCGACCGAGTGGGCCAGGCCGAGCGCGGCGATGCGGCCGGCGCCGTCGAGCGTCACGGCCGCCACCCCCATCCCGACCACGCCCACCACCGCGCTGCCCACGGCCACGAGGCCCGGGAAGCGGCTCTCGTCGAGGGCGTAGTAGCCGCGGGAGAACAGCAGGAAGGCGCTGTAGGGGTAGAGGCCGACGGCCAGGCCGGCCAGCGCGGCGGCCACGAGCCCGACGCCCGCCCGCCCGGTCTCGCCGAACTGCACCACCACCCGCATGCCCGGCAGCGCCAGCGCCACCATCGCCGCGGTCACCGGCAGCACCAGCAGCCCCATGCGCTCCAGCGCCCAGCGCAGCGAGGCCGCCACCTGGCGAAGGCCGTGGTCGCGGGCCTCGCCGACCAGCTCGGGGAGGATCGTCGTGTGCACCGGCTGGGCCAGCACGGCGTAGGGGGCGAGGAAGAACACCCAGGCCGCGTTGTAGGCGACCACGCCGCCGGCGACGCCCGAGCAGGCCAGGATCGCGGCGCCCAGCAGCAGGCCCCCGGCCGTGTGGAGGGCGACGCCCCAGCCCGAGTGCTTGAGGACCGCGGTCACCCGGGTGTCGCCCCGCAGCCGGCGGGGCCGGAGCCGGAAGCCGCTGCGGGCGCAGGCCACCAGCAGCATCCCCACGAAGCCCACGACGCCGCCGGTGCCGGCCAGCACCAGCAGGAGCCGCTCGCCCAGGGTCAGGTCGAGGCCCGGCTCGCTGCCGGCGGCCACCCGGAACAGGGCGAGGCCGATGACCATGACCACGGTGTTGCCGATCGGGGCCGCGGCGGTGATGGCGAAGTGGCGGCGGGCTTGGAGGACGGCGCTGGCCACCGTCCCCGCCGCGTACAGGAGGACCTGGGGCAGGAAGAACGGGAGCAGGAAGGCGACGAGGTCGCGCTGGCGGTCGGCCACCTCAGGGTCGGCGCCGGCGGTGAGCACGTCGGCCAGCAGCGGCGACGCCGCCACGCCGACCACCGTGATGGCGCCGAGGATCAGCAGGGCGACGCCCAGGACCCGGCCCGCGACCTCCTCGGCGGCGTCCTGGTCGCCCCGGTCGAGGAGCTGCACGAACGTCGGCACCAGCACGGCCGACAGGGCGCCGGCCGCCAGGAGCTCGAACAGCACGTTGGAGAGCAGGTTGGCGGCCTGGAAGGCGTCGCCCAGGTCGTTGGTGCCGAGCACCGTGATGATGACCAGCACCCGGACGAAGCCCGCGACCCGCGAGAGCGCGGTCATCGCGCCCATGCCGGCCGCGGCCCGCCCGGTGGAGCGCGCGGACGCGCCGGACGCCGCGGACGCCGGGGCGTCGGTGTCACCCACGGCGTGCGCCTCGGCCTCGGCATCGGCCGCGGCCTCGACCGGTTCGAGGGGCTCGGCGCCTTCGGGCGTGTCGACCGCCCGGGGAGGATCGGACACGTCCACCCCCTACCTCACTCCGCGGGCGCCGGCAGCAGGCGGTCGGCGTCGTCGCGGAGCCCGTAGTGCCCGACGACCGGCCCGCCGGGCGCGGCGTCGTCGAGCGCCAGGATCGTGGCGATGCGGCCCGACACCCGGTCGAAGTGGTCGACGGTGCTGACCCGCTCGCGCATCTCGTCGTCGTCCCGGAGGCGCGCCACCAGCGGTTCGACGTCCTCGGTGGCCGGGTCGTCGTCGGCGACCACCGGCACCTCGGCCACCACCACCGGCACCGGGGCGTCGGCGGCCAGCTCGGCCAGCAGCGGGCCGACCATCTGGCTGGAGGTCAGGTCGGCCGCCTCGCTGGTGACGATCACCACCCGCAGGCCGCTGGAGGGCAGGTGGACGAGGTCGTCCTCGCTGTCCTCGGGGGCCTGGTAGTCGAGGAAGCCCTCGTCTCGCAGCCGGGTGAGCAGCCCCGGCTCCTCCTGGGCGGCGAGGAGGTCGGGGCCGGGATCGGTCGTCGCGCTGGCGTCGGTGTCGGTGGCGGCCGCCAGGATCCCGGCCAGCCGCTCGGCGAGCGCCTCCCGCAGCGCGTCGGGGTCGTCCTCGTCGGTCCCGCCGTCGTCGAGCGCGGCGGCCAGGTCGGCGGTCTCGTCGTCGTCGTCGAGCACCAGGCGGTCGGTGAACCACCACACGCCGACGGTGTCGGCGTCGGCCTGCTCCAGGGCGGCGAGGACCCGCTCGACCGGCCCGCCCTCGTTCTGCAGGCCCCGGGGGGCGACGACCAGCACCGGGTCGGCGGTGAGCTGGCCGGTGAACAGCCGCTCCCCCACCTCGTCGTCGAGCTGCTCGTCCTCGCGCTCGAGGCTGTCGAGCTGCTCCTGGAGCGCCTCGTTGGTGGCGCGCTCGTCGTTGAGGCGGTCCTCGAAGTCGTCGATGCGCTGCTCCAGGTAGTTCTTGGAGGCGTCCGCCAGGAAGTTGGTGCCCAGCACGAGACCGACGGCGAACGACAGGAAGACCGCGGTCAAGGAGATGATGTGGAAGCGGAAGTTGATCATGGGTTGGTGAGGCCGCGGGCTAGAACCCGGCGGTCAACGTGATCCACAACGAGCGGAGCACGAGGCGCATCGGTGTCGACAGGAGCGACACGACGACGAGCGTCACCAGGGCCGCCCCCACCATCATGAGCAGATCCCGCCGGCGGACGGTCTGCTGGTAGAGCCGGCTCACTCCCTTGGCATCGACGAGGGCAGAACCTATACGCATCCGCACCAGGAACGTGGACGCCATGCCCGCCCGGCCCTTGTCGAGGAACTCGACCATGCTGTTG
>DATCLV010000369.1:0-6803 GCA_036563745.1 Acidimicrobiales bacterium
GGCGCCGGCTGCCGACGACGACCCGGTGCCGGACGAGCCGGCCCTCGGGCGTCGGGACGGTGCCGGTGTCGAACCCGAGCCCACCGCCGACCACGAGCCCGCCGACGACGACCGCCTCCGGCGCGACCTCGCCGAGGTCGGCGGCAGCCGGCCCGAGCGGGCCTTCAACGTGGGCGCGGTCGCCGGCATCGCCGTGACGGTGGCGGCGGCGATCTTCGTGGTGCAGAACCGGGGGCCGGCGCAGTTCGACTGGCTGTGGTTCGACTTCGAGGTGCCCATGTGGACGGCGCTCGTGGGCGCCGTCCTCGCCGGCGTGGTGCTAATCCTGACGGCGGTGGCCGTCCACCGCCGCCGGCGACGCCGCATCGACCGCCGGCGGGAGGCCACCCGCCGCCTCCGCCGGGCGCTCGGCGGCGACCGCACCGCCCCGGCCACCTAGGACACGGCCCGGGCCCAGGCCAGGCCGCCACGGCGTGGCGGCCTGGCCTGGCGACGTGGCGGGCGGCGGGGCCGGGCTGGTAGCCAGTGGCCCCGTGATCACCGTCCGGGCGGTCCCCGTGGAGGCGACGTTGCCGCTGCGGCAGCAGGTGCTGCGCCCCCACCAGGGCATCGACGAGCTGCGCGAGCCCGACGACGACGCCCCCGGCACCGCGGCCGTCGCCGCCGTCGACGACGCCACCGGCGAGATCGTCGCCATCGGCACCGTGCGGCGCCGCCCACCGCCCGTCCCGCTGCCGGCCGACGGGGACGGCGAGGGGGAGGCCGCCGCGGACGGCTGGCAGGTCATGGCCATGGCGGTGGCGCCCGGGTGGCGCGGGCAGGGCCTGGGGCAGGCCGTGCTCGACGCCCTCCTGGCCCACGTCGAGGCGGCCGGCGGCGGCACCGTGTGGTGCAACGCCCGGGTGCCGGCCCGGGGGTTCTACGAGCGGGCCGGGTTCACCGCCCTCGGCGAGCCCTTCGAGCTCCCCGACATCGGCCCCCACGTGGTCATGACGACCGCTCCGCGGGCTCGGACTCCGCGGCCGGGCTGACGGCCGCCCGCACCTCCTCCAGCGGCACCCGCACCTCGACCACGGCGCCGCCCAGCCCGCCGGCGGCCACGGCCACGGCGGCGTCGGGCGTGCCGTCGGCCGTCGAGGCCTCGGTCGCGGTGGCGCCGGTCGCCGTGGCCCCGGCCGTCGGCTCGGGGGCCTCGGCGCCGTTCCCGTCGGCGTCGGCCGCGGTCGGGGCCCCGGCGCCCGGGGCATCCGCCGAGTTGGCGATCGTGATCCTGCCGCCCCGCCGGTGCACCACCTGCTGGACGAGCGCCAAGCCGATCCCCCGCCCGAACCGGCGCTCGCCGGCCGGCTTGGTCGACCACCCGGGCTCGAACGCCCGCTCCAACCCCTCCGGCGTGAAGCCCGGACCGCTGTCGGCCACCCGGATCACCAGCTCGCCGGCACTCCAGTCCTCCTCGATGGTCAGCTCGACCCGGCGCGGCGGGTCGCGCTCGAGCGTGGCGTCCACGGCGTTGTCGACCAGGTTGCCGACGATCGTCACCAGGTCGACCGGCTCGCTGAACTCGGAGGTCAACCGGCTCTGCGGCGTGACGACCAGCTCCACCGACCGCTGCGACGCCTGCGCCACCTTGCCGAGCAGCAGCGCCACCAGCGACTGCTCCTCGAACTGGCCGACCAGCTGGTTGGTGAGCTTCCGGGTGGCCCGGACCTCCCCGGTCGCCAGGTTCACCGCGGCGTCGACGTCGCCCAGCTCGGCCAGCATCACCACCGTGTGGAGCCGGTTGGCCGACTCGTGCACCTGGGCCCGCAGGGCCTCGGCCAGGCTGCGGGTGGACGACAGCTCGTCGGCGAGGGCCATCACCTGCGTGCGGTCCCGCAGGGTGAGGACCGTGCCCAGGTCGCCGCGGCCGCCCACCGGCACCTGCGACACGACCACCAGCCGCTCCCCCGCCAGGTGGACCTCGTCCTCGACCGTGTCGCCGGACGCCAGCAGCCGGGCCAGGTCGCCGGCCACCGGGAGCTCGTCGACGGGCCGGCCGATCACGTCGACGTCGGGATCGAGCCCCAGCAGGTCGCGGGCCGCGTCGTTGACGAGGGCGACGCGCCGGTGCCGGTCGACCACTACGAGGCCCTCGCGGACGGCGTGCAGGACCGCCTCGTGGTGGGCGTACATGCCGACGACGTCGACCGGCCGCATCCCGAACGTCAGGCGGGCGAGGCGCTTGGCGATGTACCACAGGCCCACGCCCGCCAGCACCAGGAGGACGAGGCCCGCCAGCGCCGCCTTGGTCAGGATCTCGGTGACGTCCCGGGTCACCCGGTCGGTGCTCACCCCCACCGACACCAGGCCGACGATCCGGCCGTCGCCGCCCTCCCGCACCGGCACCACGGCCCGAACCGACTGGCCGAGCGTGCCCTCGAAGGTCTCCACCACGTTCTCGCCCCGCTGCGCGGGCTCGATCGTGCCGACGAAGGGACCGCCGATGCGCTCGGGGTTGGGGTGCGTGTAGCGGACGCCGTCGGGCGACATCACCACCACGAACGACACGTCGGCCTGCTCCCGCACCCGCTCGGCGATCGGCTGGAGGACGGCCGCAGGGTCGTCGCTCACGAGCCCGTCGGCGGTGGCGGGCATGCTGGCGACCGTCTTCGCCACCGCCAGGACCCGCTCCTCGGCGCCCTCGCGCACCAGCCGGTCGGCGGCCGACACCGCCAGCAGCACCCCGGCGCCCACGACCAGGGCCAGCACGACGGCGTACAGCACGAACACCTGCCGGCCGATGCTCCAGCCCTGGCCCCGGGCCTGCAGCGACCGAGCCCACCGGCTGCCGAGTCGCGACATCCCTACAGTCTGCCCTCCGCCGTCGACCGTTGGTGGGGTCGCCACCACGGACGGTGACCCCACCGCGCGGACGCGGGTGGACCCCACGGCCCGGGCAGGGGGCGGTGGGGTGCGGGCGGGCGCTGGTCGCCGGGAGGTCCGTGGTGGCTCGGGGCGATGGTGGCGACCGTACCGGCCGCGCACCCGTCCCCTCCACGCCGTCGGGATCCCAACCCGAACCTGCCCCCGACCCCCAACCCGAACCTGCCCCCGAAACGGGGAGCGAGCTCCCCGTTTCGGGGGCAGGTTCGACGAAGGTGGCGCTCAGGGCAAGGCCACACCGGAGAGCCGGGCACAGGCGGCGAGGAGGGCGTCCTGCACGGCCGGGTCGGAGGCGGCGGGGTGGGCCTCCTGCGGCTGCCGGTGGTGCAGGTAGGCACCGGTGATCGTGGCCGCGTCGCCCTCGCCGGCGGCCAGCCAGGCCTGGGTGTCGCCGCCCAGCTCCAGGTCGTCCGGGGCGCCGGGGCCACCCATCCGGGTGGGCACCCAGCCCGGGTCGACGGCGTTGGCCCGGACCTCGGGCCAACGCCGGGCGAGGGCGAAGGCCAGGACCACGTCCCACAGCTTGCTCTCGGAGTAGGGGCCCCAGCCGTCCCACCGGCGCCGCTCCCACTGGAGGTCGTCGAGGTCGGGCTGCTGGCCGAGGTGCATGCCGGAGCTGACGATCACGATGCGGTCGGGCCGCTCCATGAGCGCCGACAGCGCGTAGGGGGCCAGGACGTTGACGGCGAACACCTCCGACAGGCCGTCCTCGGTGACCCGACGCTGCCGCCACTGGTAGCCGACTCCGGCGTTGTGGACCACGGCGTCGTGACGGCCGAGGGCGTTCAGCTGCTCGGCGAGGTCGCGGACCTGGGCGAGCGAGGCGAGGTCGCCGACGACCGCCGCCGTGGCGGCCGGGACCCGCTCCCGGGCCGTGGCGGCCCGCTCGTCGCTGCGGGCGTGGAGGGTGACGTCGTGGCCCCGCTCGGCCAGCTGGCGGGCGGTGACGTGGCCGATGCCGTCGGCCGACCCGGTGACGAGGACCCGTGCCATGCCCCTAAGACCTACCGCCCCTTCATCGAACCTGCCCCCGCCCCTTCATCGAACCTGCCCCCGAAACGGGGAGCGGGCTCCCCGTTTCGGGGGCAGGTTCGGGTTGGGGGTCGGGGACAGGTTCGGGATGCTGCGGAACGTCTCCCGTCAGCTGCGGGGCACCTGGCTCCAGGGGAGGTCCTTGTCGGTCCGGGGTTCGCCCGGGAGGCCGAGGACCCGCTCGCCGATGATGTTGCGCTGGATCTCCGAGGTGCCGCCCTCGATCGAGTTGGCGCGGGCCCGCAGGAACATCTTCCGCGACATCCCCGGCGGCCCCACCAGGCCCAGGTTCTCGGCCCGGCGCATCTCGTAGTCGTACCCGACCAGCCCGTCGGCGCCCAGGAGGTCGACGCACAGCTCGTAGATGTCCATGTTGACCTCCGCGAACTTGAGCTTGGCGATCGACCCCTCGGGGCCGGGGTTGCCGGCCTTGCGGTTCTGCCCGGCCCGGATGTTGGTGAGCCGGAGCACCTCGGACTCGATCCACAGCTGCATGAGCCGGTCGCGCACGGCCGGCGAGCGCCGGTCCTCGGGCACCTCCTCGCGCCAGATCCGGACGGCCTCGGCGATGGCGCCGGACCCCCGCGGCGGCACGCGGCCGCCCCCGCCGCCGATGGTCGTGCGCTCGTTCATGAGCGTGGCCATGGCGACGCGCCAGCCGTCCCCCACGTCGCCGATGCGGTCGGCGTCGGGCACGCGGACGTCGGTCAGGTACACCTCGTTGAACTCGGCCTCGCCGGTGATCTGGCGCAGCGGCCGCACCTCGACGCCCGGGGCGTGCATGTCGAGGGCGAAGTAGGTGAGGCCCTTGTGCTTGGGGGCCTCGGGGTCGGTGCGGGTCACGAGCATCCCGCGGTCGGCGATGTGGGCCAGGGTGTTCCACACCTTCTGCCCGTTGATCACCCACTCGTCGCCGTCGCGCACGGCCCGGCAGGAGAGGCCGGCGAGATCGGAGCCGGCGCCGGGCTCGGAGAACAGCTGGCACCAGGCGTCCTCCCCGGTGAACGCCCGCCGCAGCAGCCGCTGCTTGATGGCGTCGTCGCCCATGGTGACGATCGTCGGGCCGGCCATGGTGAGCCCGAAGAAGTGGCGCGAGCCGATCATCGGGGCGCCGGCGGCCGCCAGGCGACGCTCGATCGTCCGCTGGTGGACGGGCGGGAGGCCGAGGCCGCCGTAGCCCTCGGGGAAGTGGACCCAGGCGATCCCCAGGTCGTACTGCCGGCCGCGGAACTCGACCGGGTCCGCCGTGCGGGGGTCGATCTCCGCGAGCAGCTGCTCGATCCGCTCGCTGACGAGGGCCTCTGCGTCGGTCATGTTTGCACCCTATGTGTAAAGACCCGGGGCCGCCAAGCGACCCCGGGTCGGACGTCACCGCCGGGCCGGGCCCGGCGCTCCACTGCTGCTCGGCGAACGCCGAGGACCCGCCGAGGGGCTACTCGCCGAACTCGAAGTCGGCGGCGAAGGGCGCCTCGTGACGCTCCACCACCAGCTCCAGGCCGATCGGCTTCTCGGCGTTGGGCTTGAAGATCGAGCTCGCCCGCGGCGGGTCGCGGTCCTCCGGCGCGCCCCACGGGTAGTCGCCGAACAGACCGTCGAAGGTCAGCTCGTCGATCGAGTTCATCGCCTCGATGATCCCCTCACGGGACAGGTCGCCGTTCTCGACGGCCGCCTCGAGCACCTGGTGCACGGCCCGGGACTCGAGGTACCCGAAGTTGAAGTAGGGGTCGGGCGCCTGGTCGGGCGCGTAGGTCTCCTGGATGCGGATCAGCTCCGACATCCCCTCGACCTCCTCGTCGCCGTACTCGGGGCCCTCGGAGACCCACACGTAGTTGGCCTCCAGGTAGGGCATGAGCGGCGACTGGACGAACGCCCCGATCCAGCTCGGCGACTGCCCCAACCACAGGGGGTTGAAGCCCAGCTCGGCCGCCTTGCTGAGCGCGGTCGCCGTGTCGGTCGGCGTCGAGGTCAGCCACACCGCCTCGCAGCCCGAGCCCTGGAGCTGGGTGATCTGCGTGGTGAAGTCGGGGTTGCCGACCGTGAACGAGGCCGAGTCGGTCAGCTCGATGCCGAGGTTCTCGAGGGCGAAGTCGACGCCCTCCTGGCCGGCCTCGCCGTAGGGGTCGTCCTGCACCAGCGAGCAGATCTTCGACTCCTCCGAGCCACCGCCCTCGGTGACGTACCAGTTGAGGCCGTTGATGGCCTGGATCTGGTACGGCGCCCCGATGGGCAGCAGGTTCTGCTCCCGCACCCAGAACGAGTCGAGGGTGGCGGGCTGGGCCACGATGTTGTCGGTCTTCAGCTGCTCGAGGACGGCGTTCACCACCGGCGTGCCGAGCAGCTGGTTGAACATGACCACGTCGCCCTTGATCTGGTTGTACTTCTGCACGGCGACCGGCGGGTCGTAGGCGGAGTCCTCGATGACGAGCTCCACCTGGTACTCGCCGGCGACGCCGCCGAGCTCCTCGTTGACGTACTCCCAGTAGGCGCGGTTGCCGTTGGTGAGCGGCTCGCCGATCACGGCGACCCGCCCGCTGGTGGGCGTGATCACGCCCAGGCGGATGGTCTCGCCGTCGAAGCCCGGCACCTCGGGCGGAGGACCGCCGTCGGACTCCGAGTCCTCGTCGTCGCCGGACGACTCGTCGTCGTCCCGGCCACCGCCGCACGCCGTCACCAGGAGCACGAGGGCCGTGAGCACGGTCACGGGCCCGAACCACCTGTTTCTTCTCACTTTGGTATCCCCCTGTTGCTGCCGAGGTCTGTCAGTACGAGAAGGGCCAGGTGAGGAACCACGTCTTCACCCGCAGCCAGAACGCGGCGAGGCCCCGGGGCTCGAAGAGCAGGAACAGCAC
>DATCLV010000573.1:0-18017 GCA_036563745.1 Acidimicrobiales bacterium
GGCCCCGGCGGCCTTGGCCTCCTCGACGGCCTGGGCGGCGCCCCGGTCGTCGATCTCGGCGTAGGTCTTGCCGTCGGCGATGCCCTCGAGGTGGCCGTCGATGTAGCTCGCGTACGCCTCGGCCTCGTCACCGGTGGTGACCTGCTCGTCCGCGTACTTCAGCAGGTCGTCCCGGCCCTCCTCGCGGAGGCTGTCGGCGTCGGGGAAGAACACCCGCTGCGACGACAGCTCGTCGTACACGTAGTCCCCGGCGAAGTTCGCGCCCCAGGCCAGCAGGCCGCCGGCCACGGCGAAGACCAGCGCAGCGATCACGCCGAAGCCGATGAGCACCTTGTCGATGTTCCGGCGGTGCAACTGGACCACGTCGTCGTCATCGGCGGTCGTGGTCACGGGGCGATCCTGGATCGTGGCACCCATGAGAAGTCCTCCTGTGAAGCGAACCCCGTCGGTCCGCTACCAGGAACGATGACGGATCACCGATCTCGTTGACTGCGGCAGGGAGTCCCCAAAGCGGCAGGACGTTCGTCCCATCCCGCCGGGACCCCCGGCCCCCCGGACCGCGCCCCGCCGCCCGCGTCAGGCCAGCTTGAGGAACAGCTTCTCGACGGCGTCGAGGGGGTAGCCGGACGCGGCGGCCTCGTCGGGGTGGGCCAGGCACCAGGTGAGGCCGGCGGCGACGAGCCGGAACCCGGCCTGCTCCAGGGCCCGGGTGGCGGCGCTGATCTGGGTGACGACGTCCTTGCACTCGCGGCCCTCGTCGAGCATCCGCTCGATGCCGGCGATCTGTCCGCTGACCCGGTGGAGGCGACGGCGGAGGTCGGCGATGACGTCGTCGGGGATCTCCATGGCGCTCCTCAGGCTATACCCGGAGGGGTATCCGGTCCCTGTGTGCTCCCCCGGCCCACGTCGCCGGCTCCCGGCTCAGCCGACCGACTCGGGGCGGGTGGTCGGGAGACCGGCGCCGGTCCACGCCCCGTAGCCGCCCTGCAGGTCGGCGACCTGGGCGAAGCCGATCGACCGGAGCAGCGACGCGGCGATCGACGACCGGTACCCGCCGGCGCAGTAGACGACGGTCGGGGCCGTGGGGTCGAGCTCGGTGTGACGGTCGAGCAGCCGGGCCAGCGGGATGGTGACCGCGCCCGGGACGATGCCGGCCTCCTGCTCGCCCGGGTTGCGGACGTCGAGGACCTGCAGGCGGAGCTCGTCGTCGCGCCACGACGCCAGGTCGGCGGCGGCGAGGCGGCTCGCCCGGTCGGCGAGCTCGGGCCGCTCGGCGAGCAGCCGCTCGACGTCGGACACCGCGCCCCGCACGTCGTCGAAGCCGATGCGGGCCAGCCGCACCCGGGCCTCGGTGGCGCGCCCGGCGTCGGCGACAACGACGATCGGCTGCCCCGGGCGGACGACGTCGCCGGCGTACTCGGCGAAGCGTCCGTCGAGCCCGACGTTGACCGAGCCCCGCACGTGGCCGGACGCGAACGCCTCGGGGGTGCGACCGTCGATGACCACGACGCCCGCGCCGTCCCCGCCCTCCCCGAGGAGCCGCTCCAGCTCGTCGGCGGTGAGCTCGGCCGGCGGGGCCGCGTCGTCGAGCAGGTCCCGCCACCGGCGGTTGCTGTCGGCGGTGTAGGCGAAGTACAGCGGCGCCACCGACTGGCCCTGGGTCACGACCTCGACGAAGGCGTCCTCCGACATGGGCTGGAGGGCGTAGTTCTGCCGCCGCTGCTCCCCGATCGTGGACGACACGGCGTCGGCCATCGCCTTGCCACACGCCGAGCCCGCCCCGTGCGCCGGGAAGACCCGGGTGGCGTCGGGCAGGGTCAGCAGCTGCTCGTGGAGCGACCGGTAGAGCCGGCGGGCCAGCTCGTCGGCCGTGTGCCCGACCGAGGTGAGCAGGTCGGGCCGCCCGACGTCGCCGACGAACAGCGCGTCGCCGGTGAGCACGCCCCACGGCTCGGCATCGTCGGCGCGCGCCCACACGACCAGCGAGATCGACTCCGGGGTGTGGCCCGGCGTGTGCCGGACCTCCAGCACGACCTCCCCGAGCTCGATCCGCCGGCCGTGGGCGAGCGGCTCGAACGGGAACTCCGCCGAGGCCTCGGCGCCGTAGGCGATGGTCGCCCCGGTGGCCTCGGCCAGCTCCAGGTGGCCGGACAGGAAGTCGGCGTGGAAGTGGGTCTCGATCACCCGCTCGATCGTGAGGCCCTCGGCGCGGGCGTCGTCGAGGTAGCCGGTGACGTCGCGCTGGGGGTCGACCACCACGGCCCGGCCGGTCGTGCGGTCGCCGATCAGGTAGCTGAACAGCGACAGGCACGACAGCTGGTACTGGCGGAAGATCAGCGCCTCCACGGTCCCCACTCTGCCCACGCTCGACCTCGTCGACCCTCGTCGTGGCCGGTCGCCGGCGGCCCGGCCGTCAAGCGTCGGCGTCGGCGCCGTCGGGCTCGGCGCCCCGCTCGGCGGCGATGGCGCGGTGAACCTCGTCCATGTCGAGGGCCCGGACCTGGCTGATGAGGTCCTCGAGCGCCGCGGCCGGCAGCGCGCCGGGCTGGGCGAACACCAGGACGCCCTCGCGGAAGGCCATCAGCGTCGGGATCGACCGGATCCCCGCGGAGGCGGCCAGGACCTGCTCGGCCTCGGTGTCGACCTTGGCGAACACGATGTCGTCGTGCTGCTCGGCGGCGGCGTCGAACACGGGCGCGAACGCCCGGCAGGGGCCGCACCACGACGCCCACCAGTCGACCAGCACGATGTCGTGCCCGGTCACCGTCTCTGCGAAGTTCGCCGCCGTCAGCGCGGTCGTGGCCATGGGAACCCTCCTGTCGGGTGTGTCCCTGTCCTCAACCCCGGTACCCCCTGGGGTATTCCGACGGGTCCGCGACCGCCCCGGCCGGGCTCAGCTGCGGCTGCGGGCCAGACGCACGAGGCGATGGTCGGGGGTGAACAGCCGGCGGGTGAGGCCGAGGCCCACGACCACCACGTTGGTCGCCACGCACCCGAGGATCAGGTACATGAGCGCGGCCTGGACGAGCACGGCGTCGACGGGATCGGCGCCGGCGAGGATGAGGCCGGTCATGGCGCCGGGCAGGAACACCAGGCCGACCGCCTTGGTGCTCTCGATCTGGCTGGTCAGCGCCGTGCGCAGCGCGTCCCGGACGAAGGGCTTGGACGCCTCCGGCCACGGCTGGCCGAGCGCCAGCCGGGCCTCGACCTCCGGGCGGCGCTCGGACAGCTCGCCGATGAGCCGGCGGGCGGCGACGACGAGCCCGCCGATCGAGTTGCCGACCATCATCCCGGCGATGGGCACGATGGCCCGCCCGGCGACCGGGTAGATCTGCAGCCCGAACACGACCCCCAGGCTGACCGCCGACGACACGGACAGCGCGACGACCGCCAGGCCGGTCAGGCCCGGGACCTCCCGGGCGCGGCGCCGGACCGTGACCGCCGCGAACCCCACCATCGCCACGACCCACGCCCAGGCCCAGACGACCGGGGTGTCGGGGTCGATCAGCACCACCAGGACGTAGCCGACGGCCAGCAGCTGGAGCAGCGCCCGGGCCGTGGCCCACAGGATCTCCCGCTCGAGGCGCAGGCCCTGCCACCAGGACAGCGCGACGGCGGCCGCCACCAGCAGCAGCGACGTCGCCAGGCCGCCCCAGCCGATCGCCGGGTTCATGGCGCCGTCCGCGTCGGCGGCGGCCGTGGCCAGCAGGAGGTGCTCAGGCACGTCGACCGCCGTCGCGGGACCCGGCCGCGCCCTCGGGCTCCCCCGACCCACCGGCGTGACCGTTGGCCAGGAAGCGCTGGGCCTCGGCCTCGGTGGCGCACCGGCCGGCGACGATCACCACCTGGTGGTCGCCGAGCCGCTCGGCCTGCCCCAGGTCGTGGGTCACCCACACCATCCCCATCCCCTCCTCGACCAGTCCCAGGGCCGTGCGCTCCAGGTGGTCCCGGGCCTCCGGGTCGAGGCTGGAGGTCGGCTCGTCCATGAGGAGCACCTCCGGGTCGGTGGCGAGCGTGCGGGCCAGGCACAGCCGCTGGGCCTCGCCCCCGGAGAGGTCGTCGGCCAGCCGGTCCAGCACCTTGGGGTCGAGGTCGACCGCCCGCAGCCGCTCGGCGAGGTCGTCGTCGTCGGCGCCGGGCCGGGCGACCAGCAGGTTGTCCCGGGCCGTGCCCGGGAACACGACCGGCCGCTGGAAGACCATGCCGACCCGCCGCCGGAGCGCCAGCGGGTCGAGGTCGGCGAGGGGTTCGCCCCGGAGCTCGATCCGCCCCTCGGTCGGGACCTCGAGGCGGTTCAGGAGCCGGAGCAGCGTCGACTTGCCCGAGCCCGACGGGCCCAGCAGCACGGTGATGCCGCCGTCCGGGACGGTGAACGAGACGTCGTCGAGGATGCGGTGACCATCGATCTCCAGGCCCACACCGTCGAGGTCGAAGAGCGCGACCATCCGCCGTGTTCTACACGGCCACGCGAGGTGGGATCGACGCGGCTATCCCGACTGTCCCGACGCGGCGAGGGCGCGAGCGTCGCCGGTCGAGTCGCCGGCCGTGTCGCCGGCCGAGTCGCCGGACGTGTCGCCGGTCCAGCCGTCGGTCCGGCGGGCGTGGTCGAGCGCGACGCGGCGGACGATGTCGGTGATCGCCGCCGTGTCGGCCGTGCCGATCGTCCCCGCCGGGAGCGGCACGATCCCCGCGCCGCCCGGGGCTCCCGGCGACGCCGCCACGCACACCGGGACGCCGGGGTGGCGGGTCCGGTGGGCCGCGGGCAGCGCCGCCCACCGGCCGTCGAGGGCCGGCCCGGCCACGACCACCGCGTCCGCGGCCGCGGCCAGCGGGCAACCGGGCCCGCCCAGCGCCGGGCATGTGCGTGCCCGGGGGCCGGGGCACACGAGCACCTGGCACCCGGCGGCGGCGAGCGCATCGGCGGCGCGCCACCGCCCGGACGGCGCCTCGACCAGGACGCGCGGGCGGTCGTGCGGGCCGGGCCACGTGGGCAGCGACCCGCGGGTGGCGAGGACGGCCCGCATCGCCCACGGGTGGTCGCCGGGCGTGAACACGCAGCCCCGGGCCCGCACGAGCGCCAGGGTGGGCTGGTCGGTGAGCCGGATGGCCATCTCCAGGTTGGGCACCCCGCGCGCACCGGCCTCGTGGAGGACCGCGTGGAGCAGGACGCGCCCGAGCCACTCCCGCCACGCCGGCTCGACCACGAGCAGCAGCTCGCCGTCGCCGTTCGGGAGGCGGTGGTAGCCGCCGGCGCCGAGCGTCCGCCCCTCTTGGGCGCCGGGATCGAACATCGTGGCGACCACACCGAACCCGCCGCCGTCACCCTCACCGCCGGGCGGCACCCACCGCTCGACGTCCTCCCGGCGGGGGCGGGACACGACGTGGGAGCGGCGGTAGAGCTCGTCGAGCGTCAGCCCCCGGTGGAGGCGCAGGACGTCGTCGACGTCGGCCGAGGTGACGGGCCGCAGCTCCAGCCGCTGCCCACCCGGCAGGGTCGTGCGCCGGACGGGCGAGTGGTGGCGGTCTCCGGTGGCGGGCGACAGCGGGCTCGGCGACATGGGGCCATCGTCGGATCGCTGCCGGGGTCCGGCCAGGGTCGAAGGACCCGGCGTCGCCCGGCCGTGCGTCCCGGCCGGCCCGGGTGGGCCGGGCGTCCCGGGTGGCCGGGGTGGCCCGGTCAGCCCGGGGTGGCCCGGGTGGCGCCACGGTCCGGCGCCGCCGGCGGCGGGTGCGGTCGAGGGGCGGGCGGTGGCGCGCCAGGGACCAAAGTCCCTGGCGCTGCGGGCGTTGGCCCGTGGGCGGCGACCCGGCTGCCGGGTGACGATGCCTGCGTGACCACGTAGGACCGGGAGCTCGCCATGAAGGACATCGTCGTAGGCATGGACGCGTCGGACGGCGCCGCCGCCGCGCTCCGCTGGGCCGTCGAGGAAGGCGCGCTGCACGGCTGGAGCGTCCGGGCCGTCATGGTGTGGAGCCGGTTCGACCAGCACCACCTCGACGACGCGTTCGACCCGGTCTACGACCAGGCGGCCGCCGACAAGGTCCTCCACGACGCCGTCGTCGCGGCGATCGGCGAGGAGAAGGCGGCCGAGGTCGAGCAGGTCGCGGTCGACGGCTACCCCACCAAGGCGCTGATCGAGGAGGCGGACGACGCCCGGCTCCTGGTCGTGGGCGCCCGCGGCGGGGGCCCGCTGACGGCGCTGCTGATCGGGTCGGTCAGCGACCAGGTCCTCCACCACGCCACCAGCCCGGTCGCCGTCGTGCGCGAGCGGCCCGGCGGCGAGCGGCACGGGCGGATCGTCGTCGGCGTCGACGGCTCGGAGCGGGCCCAGGGCGCCGTCCAGTGGGCGATCGCCGAGGCCCGACTCCGGGGCGCGACCCTCGAGGTCGTCCACGCCTGGCAGCTGCCGGTGGCCACCGGCCTGTACGCCGGCACCCCGATCTACCCCAGTGGGGCCGAGGAGCTCGCCCGGCAGGTGCTCGACGAGGCGATCGAGCAGGAGGACACCGACGGCGTCGCCGTCGAGCGGCACCTGGCGTGCGCGCCGGCCAGCCGGGCGCTGCTCGTCGCTGCGGAGCGCGCCGACCTCGTGGTCGTCGGCTCCCGGGGCCTGGGCGGCTTCAAGGGTCTGCTGCTGGGCTCGGTCAGCCGCCAGCTCGCCCACCACGCCACCTGCCCGGTGGTCGTGACGTGAGCACCTCCGGCGGGCGCCGCGTCGACGCCGCGGTCCCTCCCTCCACGCGTTCGGGGTCGTCCGGGCGAGCTGCCGGAGCCCCCGCCGGGCCGCCCACCCCGGCGGAGCGGCGCCCGGTGGCGGCGGGCACCACACCACCCA
The DNA here is from genome assembly GCA_036563745.1 of Acidimicrobiales bacterium. Lineage (GTDB taxonomy): Bacteria > Actinomycetota > Acidimicrobiia > Acidimicrobiales > VFJN01 > DASXTK01. Next base: position 6,837 of record DATCLV010000573.1, read on the forward strand.
CCGCCCGGGCGACCCTCGGTGCGCGGCGCGTCGCATCGCACCCCTGCGCGCCGCGCACCACCTCTCCGGCCTCGCCTCCGGCCTCGCCGCCTTCGTCGGCCCGGGCCCCGGGACCTCCGACCCCCGAAAGGGGACCAGCGACCCTGCCACGCCCGGCGGCCGCCGTCGCAGAGTCGGGGGCATGACCACAGGACCCGATCGCCGGGCGCCGACCGACACCTTGCCCGCTTCCGCCGCGTCCCTCCCCGCCTCCCCCGCCGCCGACGGTGCCGACGGCGCCGGCCTCCACGACGGGGTCGACCCGTCCCTCGCCCGCCTGGAGCGGGAGGTCGCGAGCCGCCTCGTCCCCCTGCTGGGCCGCCACGCCCGGTGCCGCGTCACGACCCGGGGCCGGCACGTCGCGATCGACGTCGACGGGCCCCCGCTCGACGCTCCCGCCCGGCGGGCCGTCGCGGTCCGGGCCCTCGACGCCGTGCGGGCCATGGGGCGCACGTTCGGCGACATCGAGGTCACCTACTCCACCCGCTTCACCCCCTCGACCCCCAAGGAGACCGTCATGCAGGCGCACGCCGGCGACCGCATCACCGTGAAGAGCCACCGGGTCGGCGAACCCGACCACGACGGCGAGATCCTCGAGACCCGAGGCGCCGACGGTGGCCCGCCCTACCGGGTCCGCTGGGACACCGGCCGGGTGACCCTGATCTTCCCGGGTCCCGACGCCGAGATCCGGCACACCGACCACTTCGGGCGGTGACGATCACCGGGAGCGGGCGCAGCGAGACCAGCGGGCCGGCCGGCCCCGGCGGGCTGACGGCCGAGGAGGTGGCCGAGCGGCTGGCCGCCGCCGGCCCCAACGAGCTCCCGCCCCCGGCCCGGCCGTCGCTGCTGCGGCGCGTGGCGCGCGAGCTGACCCAGCCGCTGGTGGCGCTGCTGGTGGTGGCGGCCCTCGTGTCGGCGGTCGTCCTCGGGGAGCCGGTCGACGCCGCGGTGATCCTGGCGATCGTGGTGCTCAACGCCGGGATCGGCCTCGTCCAGGAGGGCCGGGCGACCCAGGCGCTCGACGCGCTGCGGCGCCTGGAGGCGCCCCGGGCGACGGTCGTGCGGGACGGGCGGGCGCAGGAGGTCCCGGCCCGGGAGGTCGTGCCCGGCGACCTGCTCGTGGTGGTGGCCGGCGACCGGATCGCGGCCGACGGCACGCTCGTCGCCGCCGAGGGCCTGGAGGTCGACGAGGCCGTGCTGACCGGGGAGTCGCTGCCGGTGGCGAAGCGGGCCGGCGACGGGACCGACGGGGCCGCGACCCGTGGTGACGGGTCCGGCGGGGTCGACGACGAGACCCGCCTCGTGGCCGGCGCCCTGGTGACGCGGGGCCGGGGGACGGCCGTGGTCACCGCCACCGGCACCGCCACCGAGATGGGCCACATCGCCCGGGAGCTCGGGCAGCGGGCGCCCACTCCGCTGCAGGTCGAGCTGGCCGGCGTCGCCCGGCTGCTGGGTGGCGCGGCGGTCGCCGTGTCGGTCGGCGTCCTGGCGCTCCTGCTGGCCCGGCTCGGCAGCGCCGTGACCGGCGAGGAGGCGTTCCTGACAGCGGTCGCGCTGGCGGTCGCCGCCGTGCCCGAGGGCCTGGCCACCGTGACGGCGGTGGCGCTGGCCATCGGGGTGCGGCACATGGCCGACCACGGCGCGATCGTGCGGCGCCTGCCCGCCGTCGAGACCCTCGGCTCCACCACGGTCCTGGTGTTCGACAAGACGGGCACGCTCACCGAGAACCGGCTCCGGCTGGGAGCCGTCGAGACGCTCGGCGTGGCCGTGCCCGGCCTCGCCGACGCGCCGCCCGCGCTCCGGGCCGACACGGCCCTCGTGGCGGCGCTGTGCAACGACCACGACGACGATGCCCCCGGCCACAGCGACCCCGTCGAGGCGGCGCTGGCCGAGGCGGTCGGCCGGGACGCGTACCGGCGGCTGCGGGCCGAGTGGTCCCGGGTCGACGCCGTGCCGTTCTCCTCCGAGCAGGCGTGGATGGGCACCGGGCACCGTCACGCCGAGCCGAGCGACGACGCCGAGCCGGGCGACGGGGACGAGCCGAGCGACGATGCCCAGCCGGGCGACGGGGACGAGCCGAGCGCCGGCGGCGAGCTGGTGGCGGTGAAGGGCGCCCCGGAGGTGGTGATCGGGCGGTGCCGGTCGGTGCTCGACCCGGTGACCGGCGACGCGGCACCGCTCACCGACGACCAGCGGGCGACGCTCCTGGCCGCGACCGACCGGCTCGCCGACCGGGGCGCCAAGGTGCTGGCGCTGGCGCTCGGCCGGGGCGACAGCAGGGTCGACGCCATGTGGCGGGACGGCGACCTGGCGCTCGTGGGCCTGGTCGGCCTCGTCGACCCCGTGCGGCCCGCCAGCGCCGCGTCCGTCGCCGCCGCCCACCGGGCCGGGATCCGCCTGGTGATGGCCACCGGCGACCACCCCGGCACGGCCGTGTCGATCGCCGACGACGTCGACCTCGACGGCTCGGCGGCCCCGGCGGCGGCGCTGACCGGCGACCACGTCCGGGCCAACGGCTGGCCCGACCACCCCGCCGACGTGCCGGTCTACGGCCGCATCTCCCCCGGGCAGAAGCTCGATCTGGTCCGGCGGCTGCAGGAGCGGGGCGAGGTCGTGGCGATGACCGGGGACGGCGTGAACGACGCCCCGGCGCTCCAGGCCGCCGACATCGGCGTCGCCCTCGGCCGCACCGGCACCGAGGTGGCCCGGGAGGCCGCCGACCTGGTCCTCACCGACGACGACCTCGGCACGATGGTCGAGGCCGTCCGCCGCGGGCGGATCATCTACGACGCGATCCGCCGGGTCGTCGACTACCTCGTCGGCGGGAACCTGTCGGAGATCGCCCTGGTGGTCGGCGTGCTGCTCCTGCGGCCCGACCTGGGCGTGCCGCTGCTGCCGATCCACCTGCTGTGGGTCAACCTGCTGACCGACGGGGCGCCCGCGGTCGCCCTCGGTGTCGATCCCGTGGACGACGGGGTGCTGGCGCGGGCACCCCGGCCTCGGTCCCAGCGCCTGCTCGACCGCGACCGCTGGGTACAGCTCCTCGGGCGGGGCGCGGTGCTGGCCTCGGGCTCGGTCGCGGCGATCACCGTCGCGGCCCCGCTGCTCGACCTGGACGACCCTGCCGCCCGGACGCTGGGGCTCACCGTGCTGGTGGTCGCCCATCTGCTCTACGCCCTGGTGCTGGGCCGGTTCCGGTGGGACAGCCTGGTGCCGCGGGCGGTGCTGGCGGGCCTGTCGGTCCACCTGGCGGCGGTGCTGCTGCCGGTCGGGCGGGCGCTGCTCGACCTGGCGGCGCTCCCGCCGGTGGCGTGGCCGGTGGTGGCGGCGCTCGGGGCGGTGCCGGTGCTGGTCCTCCACGTGCTCCCCCGCCGCTGGACGGGGCTCTGATCCGGGGGGCCGGTCGGTGCCGGTCGGGGTTCCGCGGGCGCCGGCAGCCGCCGGTCCGGCGACCTCGCGGGCCGTGCGGGCGTTGCGACGACCGGCCTGGCCGGACGGGACCTTCGCCCCTGCTCGCCTGGCGGAGGTGGCGCCACCCTGAAGCCATGACGTTCGCGACGCAGCTGCTCGACGACCTCCGCTCCCCCACCCGGTCGCTCCGGCAGGCGGCGCCGGAGGCCTGGTCCGCGTTCGCCGACCTCCACCACGCCGCCTTCGCCGACGGCGCGCTGCCCCCGGTCGTCAAGGAGCTCATGGCCCTGGCGATCGCCGTCGCCACCCACTGCGACGGCTGCGTCGCCCACCACGGCCGGGCCGTCGCCCGCCTCGGCGCCACCCGCGAGCAGGTCGCCGAGGCGCTGAGCGTCGCGCTGCTCATGGGCGGCGGCCCGGCCTCCGTGACCGCGCCACGGGCGTGGGAGGTCTACGAGCACTACGCCGCCCGCAACCACGGCGCCGCCGCCGGCGGCGCCGCTCCCCCGAAGGAGGCGGATGATGGCTAGCCCCACGATCCCCACCGAACCACTGCCACCCGTGGGCCCGCCGGGCCCCGACGGACCGGGCGGTCCCGAGGGCCCGACGCCGCCAGGTCGGCCGGATCAGCCGGGTCGCCCTCGGCACGAGCACCGGGGGCCCTGGCACCGGACGACCGTGGTCGCCGTCCTGGTGGCGGTCGTCGCCACCGCACTGATCACCGCCGGCCTGGTGCTCCTGTGGGACGACCGGGGCGAGGACGAGGGCACCGCCCCGACCACCACGCCCACCACCGCCCCCGAGCCGACCGTCACCACCCCGACCACCGAGCCCACGACCCCGTCGACCACCGGGGGCCCGACCAGCACGGCGGTCGTGCCCCCGGTGGACGCCTCGACCGCGGTGTACCCGTACACCACCGGGTCGCTGCGCTTCACCGACCCGGTCAGCGCGGCGCGGGCGTTCGCCGTCGACTTCGTGGGCTTCACCGACCCACTGGTCGGCGAGCTCCAGCAGGGCGACAGCCGCTCGGGCGAGGTCCCGGTGCGGCCGGCGGCGCAGGGCCCGGTGACCACGGTGTTCGTCCGGCAGCTCGAGGACGACACGTGGTGGGTGCTGGGCGCGGCCACCGACAACATCACCGTCGACCGGCCCGCCACCGGCGACGCGATCACCTCGCCGGTCACGGTCGCCGGCGCGGCGCTGGCGTTCGAGGGCGTCGTGTCGGTCGAGGTCCGGGAGGACGGGCGGGCCCAGCCCATCGGCACGGGCGTCGTCACCGGCGGCGGCGGTCCCGCCGCCCCGTTCCTGGGCGAGATCTCGTTCGCCGAGCCCGCCACCGACCACGGCGCCCTCGTGTTCCTCACCCGGAGCGCCCGGGACGGCGAAGTGTGGCAGGCCGCGGTCCTGCGGGTCCGGTTCGGCTGAGGCCGGAGGCCGGTCGTGGTGGGCACCGACGTCCACGTCCCCGGCTCGCCCGGGTCCCCCGGCACCCCCGGTCCTCCCGGTTCCCCCGGCTCCCCGGGTTCCCCCGGTTTTCCCGGTTCCCCCGGCACCCGGGGATCCTCCCGGGCCGGCGGAGGCGACGCTGCCTCCGCCGGCCTCGGGGACCGGGTGCCCGACGCCGGCGGGCGACGGGGCCGCGCCTCGCTCCGCATCGCCACGGTGGCGGGGATCGACATCCGCGTCCACGCCTCGTTCCTGCTGCTCGTCGCCTTCGTCGTCGCCACCGCGGCGCCGCCCGGCGGTCCGACGATCGCCGAGCACCTCACCTGGCTGGTGCTGCTGTTCGCGGCCGTGACCGTGCACGAGCTGGCCCACAGCCTGGTCGCCCGCCGGTACGGGTCACCGGTCGAGGCGATCGACCTGCTCCCGGTGGGCGGCGTGTCGCGCCTGGGCCGGCTCCCCGACGACCCCGGTCAGCAGGCCCGGGTCGCCCTGGCCGGGCCGCTGGCCAGCGTCGTGCTGGCCGTCGTCCTGGGGGCGGGGGCGGTGGCGGCCGGCCTGCCGCTGTCGCCGGCGGACCTCCTGGCCGCGCCGCTGCCGGTGCGGCTCGCCTGGGTCAACCTGCTCCTCGCCGGGTTCAACCTCCTCCCCGCCTTCCCGCTGGACGGCGGGCGACTGCTGCGGGCGGTGCTGGCCCGGCGGATGGACGGCGACCGGGCGACCGCCGTCGCCGCCCGGATCGGTCGGCGCCTGGCGCTCGGCATGATCGTCGGCGGCGTCCTGGCCAACCTCTGGATCGCCGTGCTCGGCGTGTTCGTCCTGGCCGGCAGCCAGGCCGAGGAGGCCTCGACGATCGCCCGCCTCGACCGCTGATCCGAACCTGCCCCCGGAACGGGGAGAGGGCTCCCCGTTCCGGGGGCAGGTTCGTCGAGGTCGGGAGCGGCGAACGGCGAACGGCGAACGGCGAACGGCGAGTGGTGTTACGGCACCACGACGACCGGGCACGGAGCATGGTGGGCGACCTGCTGGCTCACCGAGCCCAGCAGGAACCGCCGGACCGCCCCCTTCCCGGTCGACCCGACCACGACCAGGTCGGCGTTCTCCGCCGCCCGCAGCAGGTGGTCGGCCACCCCGCCGCAAGGGGTCCGGCCGGTGAGCGGGACGCCGCTGGTGTCCTCGGCGGCGAGGGCCGCGTCGAGGCCACGGCGGGCGTCGGCCTCGGCGAGCGCGGGGTCGAGCGCGACGGCGTAGAACCCGCCGGCCACCGGGACCTGCCACACGTGGAGCACCTCGACGGCGCAGGCCCGCAGCTTGGCCTCGACCAGCGCCCACCGCAGCGCCCGCTGCGCCGGCGCCGAGCCGTCGACACCGACGACGATGCGGCCGTCGGTGCGGCGCCGCTCGTCGCCCCGGACCACCGCCACCGGGCACGGCGGCCCGTGCAGGACCCGGGTGCTCACCGACCCCAGATGGAGGTGGGGGAAGCCACCCGCGCCCCGGGCACCGACCACCAGCAGGTGGGCGCCGATCGCCCGCTCCAGCAGCACCGTGGCCGGGCGGTCGTCGACCACCTCGACGGCGATGTGCTCCGAGGCGTCGTCGCCGAGGGCGCTGTCGACCGCGGCGGCCAGCGCCTTCTCCGCCGCCTCCTGGGTAGCCGCGTCGACCCCCTGGTCCTCGGGCGCCAGGTCGTGGGCGCCGCCGGCGTGCACCGCCCGCACGGGCCACCCGCGCAGGTTGCTCTCCCGGACCGCCCAGCGCAGCGCCGCGGCCGCCCCGGCCGATCCGTCCATGCCGACGATGATCTCTCCCATGCCCCGACCCTGCTCCGGCTGGGGGTCGGCGGAGAAGGGTCGTTCGCCCCTGCCGCGCGGGCCGATGGACCGCCGATGGGCCGGCGGTGGGCCGCTCGGCGGGGCCGCGGCGGGTCGGCGGGCCGCGGTCGCCGGGGGCGCGCGCCATCGGCCGCCGGGCCGGAGCAGGATGGGGCCGCCGATCCGGTGCACGAGGCGAGCCGGCGGTGGGAGGGAGCAAGGTGTCGATGCCGTCGTCGGGTGCCCAGGGCGGGCCGCGGCCGGGGCGGACCCCGCCACCTCCGGTCCCGCCGCCGCCGGGCCCACCCCAGCCGGGCCCACCGATGCCGCCGGGGCCACCGATGCCACCGGGGCCGCCGTCGCCCCGCCGGCGGCGGAGCTGGGGGCTCGCCGCGGCGCTCGCCGTGGCGGTGGGCGCGACGTCCGGCGTCGCAGCGCTGGCGATCCGGAGCGACGGCGGGAGCGAGGGCGACCCCTCCGATCCCGCGTCGGTGGCACGGCAGTACCTCGAGACCGAGGTGAGCCTCGACTGCGACCGGCTGGTCGACTTCTTCAGCGAGCGCCTCGTGGAGGAGTCCGGTGGCCGCGCCGAGATGCTGGACGACTGCAACGACGGACTCCCCGAGGAGGGCGCGGGGGAGGTCGACGAGGACGCCCTGGCCGACATCCTCGCCTCCGTGGAGACGGTCAGCGTGGCGGACGGCCGGGCGATCGTGACCTACTCGGTCGGCGCCGAGCTGATCGGGGAGCTCGATCCGGTCACCGCCGAGATCACGCTGGTGGACGAGGGCGGGGCCTGGAAGGTCGACGACTTCGGCCTCGCCACCGGCGAGCTCCCCGAGGGCTCGCCGCAGGCCGCGGCCTGGGACTTCGCGCAGGCCGTCCTCGACGGCGACTGCGAGGCCTACGTCGCCGTGCTCTCCGAGGACGCGCTCGACGAGCTCGGCCCCGCCGCCGACGGGTGCGAGGGGCTCGTCGGCGTGTCGGTCGACGATCCGCGCCTGGGGCCGATCATCCGCGACGCCGAGGAGGACGGCCGGGCCGTGGTCGGGATCAACGTGATCTCCGAGGACTACGAGGCCGGCAACAACAACTTCTACGTCGCCGTCGTCGAGGAGGACGGCGCCTGGAAGGTCGACCAGCTCACCTGGTCCGACTTCCCCGAGGAGGTCCCCGGCTGATCCCGGCCCGAACCTGCCCCCGAAGCGGGGAGCCGGCTCCCCGCTTCGGGGGCAGGTTCGCCGTGCGGGCTACGGCTGGGTGGCGGCGAGGCAGTCGACCGTCGCCTGGAAGGTGGCCCACACCTGCAGGGCGAGCCGCTGGGAGTCGTAGTGGGGGTCCCACTCGGCGCCGGCCAGCGAGTCGCTGACGCAGAACGCCGCGGCCAGCGGGACGCCCCGGACGGCGGCGACGGCGAACAGCGCCGCCGCCTCCATCTCCACGCACAGGACCCCCTGGTCGGCGAAGTGGCGGGCCTCGGCCACGGTCTCGCGGAAGATCGCGTCGGTCGTCCACGTCGCCCCGCGGTGCGGTGCCAGGCCGGCGGCGGCCAGGGCGGCCTCGACGCGGTCGGTGAGCTTCGGGTCGGCCACGGCCGGTCGGTCGGCGGGCAGGTAGTGGTGGGACACGCCCTCGTCGCGGATGCCCCGGTCGCCGACGATCACGTCGCCCGCCGCCAGGTGCGGCTGCAGGGCGCCGGCGACGCCCACCGTGACGATCTCACGGGCGCCGAGGACGATCAGCTCCTCCACGACGACCGCCGCCACCGGGGCACCGATGCCGAAGCGGCCCACGACCCCGACCCGGCCGCCGGTGCGGTCGAGCGAGTGCACGACGTCGGCCGGGCCCCCGACCGTCAGCGCCGTCGTCGCCTCCATGCCCAGCACGGCGTCGAGCAGCTGCGGCTGGTAGGTGACCACGATCGCCGGCGGGACCTCGTCCACCACCGTGTGCTCGCGCGCCCGCCGGTGGGCCAGCACGGCCTCGGCCGTCACCAGCGCGTCGTGGTCGTGCTTGTCGCCGTAGCTCGGGAACCCCACCGCCCGAGGATGCCACCTCACCCGACCGTGACCGCGCCGGGTTGCCACTGGTGTCACGTGCGCACCTGCCCCCGGAGCGGTGCCCTCCGCTCCCGGGGGCAGGTTGGCCTGTCCGTGCTCACTCCAGCGCCGCGTCGCCCCAGGTGGCGTTGAAGGCGTTGTACCCGCCGCCGCTGCCCGGCGCGGGGAACGCCCGCTCGACGCTGAGCCGGAGGCGCAGCACGCCATCGACGTCCAGGTCCACCGGTACGACCGTGCCGAACGAGATCGTCTGGTCGAACAGCACGGTGTCGCCGTTGGGACCGCCGACCGAGATGATCTTGAACCGCCATGCCCGGTCGGTGTCGGTGTACGTGTCGTTCAGCCCGACGTCCGCGGTGAAGCGGCTGTAGTCCCGGCCGAGGTCGTAGTCGGCGGTTCGCACGCTGAACGTCGCCAGGTCGATCCGCACCGGGTACCGGTACTCCTCCCCGCCCATCGCCACCGGGTCGGTGCGCACGTTGCCCTCGACCGGCTCGAGGTCGGCCAGCAGCACCTTGTCCCCGACGGTCGAAGTCGTCGTGGACGGATCCTCGTCGCCGTCACCGGGCCCGGCCTCCTCGAGCGCCGCCTCGGCCGCCTGCAGCCGCTCCTCCAGCTCCTCGTTCGTGGCACGCAGCTCGTCGGCTTCGGTGCCGAGCTGGTCGTTGGCCTCCCGCAGGTCGTCCCGCTGGCGTTCGAGCGAGGCGACGGCCTCCTCGAGCTCGTTGCGCTCGTCCCGCTCGTTCTTGGCCACGTAGCCCAGGGCGCCGACGGCGAACGTCGCGATCGCCAGCAGGCCGGCCACGACGCTCACGAGGTTGTCCGTGAACGGCAGCGCCCTGAGGAAGCGGGCCTTGAACCCGCGCTTGCGCCTCGGGGGCTGGACCGGTGGTGGTCCCGACGGGATCGGCGGCTCGATCGCCGCGCGGTCGTCTGCTTGCGCCGTGCCGCCGTGCACAGGCGCGGTCGTCTTGTCGTTCATGCGCCTCCCGCCTTTCCGCCTGGTCGCGGCCGCCGCCGCGAGCGAAGGTACGGGACGTCCGCTCGGCCCGCGCCTTCACCGACACTACCCGACACCCGCCCCGGCGGCGCGACGATCCGGGCGCGGCGCGGGCCGACGGCGGGGTCGATGCCTTGACTTTCTTCACCTTTGCGTGAACCATTCACCGATGGTGGATGTGTTCGAGGTGCTCGCCGATCCCACCCGGCGCCGGGTGGTGCAGCTGCTCAGCACGCGCCCCCACCGGGCGGGCGAGCTGGCCGAGGCGACGGGCCTCTCACAGCCGGCGATGAGCCGGCACCTCAAGATCCTCCTGGCCTCGGGCGTCGCCGTCGACGAGCGGGTGCCGGAGGACGCCCGGGTCCGGCTCTTCAAGCTGCGGCCCGAGCCGCTGACGGGGGTGCAGGCGTTCCTGGATCAGCTCCAGGCGGAGTGGCGCACCCAGCTCCGGTCGTTCAAGCAGCACGCGGAGGCGAGGGCACGATGACGTCGTCGGCGTCGTCGGGGTCGTCGGCGTCCTCGGGGTCGTCGGCGTCGATGACCGAGGCGATCGACGTCGACGTCGATCCGGCCACGGCGTTCGAGGTCTTCACCGAGGAGCTCGACCAGTGGTGGGGCCGGGGACCGATCGACGCCTACGAGAGCTGGCGCCTCGTCGAACGGCGCATCGAGCCCGGGGTCGGCGGCCGGCTGGTGGAGGACTACGGCGACGAGGTGCGGGTCCTCGGCACCATCACGGTGTGGGAGCCCGGCACCCGGCTGACCTGGGACGCCGGCAAGGGCGTGACGATCGAGGTGACGTTCGCCCCGCACGGCTCGGGCACCCGGGTGACGGTGACGGGCACGGTGCCCGCCGGCGTGGACGGGACGGCCGAGCTGTCGATGGTCCGGATGGCGCCCCAGTGGTTCCCCCGTCACCTCCGCCGGCGGCGCGACGGCGTCGCCACGCCCGACTACGGCCGGCTCCACCTCGTGCTCCGCTCGGCGACCCCGGCCGCGACCGCCCGCTGGCTGGTCGACGCGTTCGGGCTCGAGCCGACCGCCGACCTCCCCGCCGAGGAGGGCGACCCGGCGAGGACGTGGATCGAGCTCCGGGTCGGCACGAGCTTCGTCGTCCTGTGGGGCGCCGCCACGGAGGGCACCGGCGACACGGCCCCCGCCGACTCGCCGCTGGTCTACGTCGACGACCTCGACGCCCACCTCCGGCAGGCGGAAGCCGCCGGGGCGACGATCGTCAGCCCCATCACCGCGCACGGCTTCCGCTCGTACACCGCCGCCGACTGCGAAGGCCGCCACTGGATCTTCGCCCAGTCCGGCCCCCGCCTCGGCCGGTAACCCACGCTCCCCTCCCCTAGAAGGGCAGGCCGACCGCCCGGAGGCCTCGGCCCGAACCTGCCCCCGAAACGGGGAG
>DATCLV010000009.1:0-3864 GCA_036563745.1 Acidimicrobiales bacterium
GGTGAGCCAGAACCCACCGAGGACGTGGGTCCTTGGCTCATCAGTCGCTCCTCAGAACAGGGTCGCCTGGGCGCGCTCCACGCCGCGGAGCTCCTCGTAGTCGACCTCGACCCAGGTGATGCCCCGGGCCTCGGCGAGGACCCGGGCCTGGGGCTTCACCACCTGGGCGACGAACACGCCCCGCACGCCCCGCAGGTTCGGGTCGAGCTCCAGGCGCTCCAGGTAGCGGGCGAGCTGCTCCACCCCGTCGATCTCGCCCCGGCGCTTCACCTCGATGGCCACCGGCCGGCCCTCGGCGTCCCGGCAGAGCAGGTCGACGGGGCCGATGTCGGTCGGGTGCTCTCGCCGCACGAGCACGAGCCCCTCCTCGATCCGGGTCGGGTCGGCGGCGAGCAGCTCCTGGAGGTGGGCCTCGACGCCGTCCTTCTGCAGACCCGGGTCGACGCCCATCTCGAAGGTCTGGTCCGACAGGATCTCGTGCAGGGTGATCGTCAGCGTCTCGCCCTTGGGGCTGCGCACGGTCCACACCGCGGTGCCGTCGTCACCGGTGCCCTCGGTCAGCACGTTGGGCGCGTTCATCCAGTTCAGCGGCTTGTAGGCGCCGCCGTCGGCGTGGACCGCCACGCACCCGTCGTTCTTCACCATCACCAGCCGCGTGGCCTCGGGCAGGTGGGCCGTGAGCCGGCCCGCGTAGTCCACAGTGCACCGCGCCACGACCAACCGCATAGGTCGCCGACGTTACCGCCCGCCGGTGGTCGCATCGGGCGACCGGCGGCCCCGCAGCGCGGCCGACACCCGCCGTCGCAGCTCCTCGGTGCGCGACGACGGCTCGATCCCCAGCGCGGCCAGCGCGTCGAGGCTGCTGCGGAGCAGCCGGCGGGCCTCCGCCCGGTCGTCGCGGGCCAGCGCCACCTCGATCAGCACCGCGTGCGCCTTCTCCGAGGCCGGGTCGACCTCCAGGGCCCGCGCCGCGATCCGGGCCGCCTCGTCGATGTCGTCCTGGGCCAGCAGCAGCTGGGCCGCCCGCACCGCCGAGTGCACGAACCGGCTGCGGTGGTGCTCGCGGGGGAGCGTCAGCCAGGGGGCGTCCGGCAGCCCGGCGCACAGGTCGCCGCGGTGCAGCGCCACCGCCGCCAGGTGGTGCTCCAGCTCCGCCATCGGCTCGTTGTCCTGCTCGGCCTGGGCCGCCGCGGCGCGGTGGGCGTCGAGCTCGTCGATGTCGACGCGCAGGTGCTCGTCGCACACCAGCCGCACCGACGGGCCGTCGAGGCGCAGCTGGTAGGGCGGGTCGCCGGCCGCCCGCCACGGGTCGAGCAGGCGCGACACCCGGTTGAGGGTCACGGCCAGGTTGTTGGCGGCGGCCCGCTCGGTCATGTGGGGCCACAGCGCCGCCGCGATCACCGACCGGGTCGTCTGCCGGTGGTGGAGGAGGAAGGTGAGCAGGGCCTGCACCCGGTGGCGCCGCAGGTCGGGATGGTCGACGACCTCGCCGTCCCGGCCGTCGCGGCGCAGCTCCAGCGGCCCGAGCGCGGCCACGTAGGTCGGCCGCCGGGGCGGGGCCGGCGCCGCGGCCAGCAGCGCCCGGGCGTCGCGGGCCTGCCGCGACCCCTGGCCGAGCGCCCGCACCACCTCCCGGCCCGGGCGGCCCAGCACGTCGAGCAGCGCCGGGCCCTCGGCACGCGCCTCGGCGGCCAGCGCGACCGCCAGCTCGGCGGCGTGGCGGTGGTGGAGCGAGCCGCGCACCAGGTCGAGGCGGGTGAACCCGACGTGGCGGAGGGCCGCCGGGCCGCCCTCCCGGACCCGCACCACCAGCTGGGCCAGCTGCCGGGCCATGGCCAGCTGGCCGTGGAGGGGGACGGCCTCCCAGTGGGCGCGGGCCTCGGGGGACACCACGTAGGTGAAGCCCAGCGAGAAGCGCCACCACCGGCGGACCAGCCCCCGGTCGATGCCGCGGCGGGCGATGGTCTCGGCCAGCACGTCGGCGGCCGCGGCCTCGTCGCCCTCGGCGACCGCCAGCGACGCGGTGGCCAGCGCCGCCATCTGCGGCCGGCCGCGCGTGCCGCGGCGGAACGTCGTGCGCGCCTCCTCGAGGTGGCGGCGGGCGCCCTCGACGTCGCCGACGTGGGCGCACACCAGGACGGCGGCGTGGGTCACCAGGAACCGCACGGTCTGGATGCCCGAGGCCCGGGCCGCGCGCACCAGGCGGTCGGTCGCGGCGTGGGCCTCGTCGACCCGGCCCACCACCTGCAGCGCCGGCACCCCCATGGCCTCGAGCAGCCAGCGGACGGCGGGGTCGAGTCGCGGCGCCGCCCGCTCGACCACCTCGAGCGTGCGCTCCGGCCGGCCCAGGCCCAGGTGGACGCCGGCGGCCAGCGCCGGCACGGTCACGTCGCTCACCCCGGGGAGCACGCCGGGCTCGATGCGGCCCAGGTGGTCGAGCACGCCGTGGTCGTCGCCGGCGATGTCGGCGGCGAACGCGTCGCGCAGCGCCATCATCGCCCGCGCCACCGGGTGGCCCTCCTCGGCGAGCGCCGCCACCCGGTCGGTGTGGGGGACCAGGTGGCGGGCGTCCTGGCTCGTCCACGAGTCCAGGCCCAGCTGGGCCACGGCCGCCAGCTCGGCGTCGACGTCACCCTCGGCCCGGCAGCGCTCGATGGCCTCCACCAGGCGGGCCGCGGCCCGTCCCGGCGTCCGCATCGACGCCAGGAACGCGGTCGCCAGCACCCGGGCGGTCGCGCCGGCGCCCTCCGTGGGGCAGGCGGCGATCCAGCGCTCGAGGTCGCCGGCGGGCACCCGCTCGCTGGCCAGGCACGCCGCCCGGAGCAGCGCCGGCAGCTCGTCGTGCAGGCCCGCCTCGTCGAGCAGGACGAAGGCCTCGTCGAAGGCTCGGCGCTCGATCAGCCGGGCGGCGGCGCGGCGGCGCACCTCGGCCCGCTCGGCGGCGGGCACCGCCAGGCCGGGGGCGTGGCGCCACAGGTCGTGGGGGACGTGCCAGCCGCGGCGGCGGCTCACCAGGGGGACGCCGCGCAGCGCGTCGGCCAGGTCGACCGGCTCGCCGAGGGCGGCCGACGCCAGGTCGTCGTCGGCGCTGCCCAGGTCCGAGACCACCGCCAGCACCCGGCGCCGGCGGTCGCCCAGGGGCTCCAGCACCTGGTCCCAGAGGAAGGCCCCGGCGGCGCGGGCGGCGGGGCCGGCGGCGCGCTCGGCGGAGGCGGCGGGGCGGCCGGCGGCGTGCCCGCGGCGTGCGCGGGGTGCCACAGGTCGTCCACCGTGGCGGGCACCCAGCCGAGGTTCTGGTTGCCCACCGCCGCGGTCTGCAGCACCAGGTCGAAGGCCTCGGCCCGCATCCGCCGGTCCGTGTACAGCAGGCCGTAGACCCCGGCCTGGAACGGATACGTGATCATGGAGGCGACCGTGGTGCCGGCGACGATCGCGATGGCGGCGAGGAGCATCGCGGCGGTGCCGGCCTCGCCGAGGATGGTGATCAGGACGGCGGCGAAGGTGAACGGCAGGGACAGCACGAAGCCGACGAGCTGGGTGATCAGGTAGGCGAGGAACAGGATGCCGAACACCCGCCAGAAGTCCCCGGCGACCAGCCGCCAGGACCGGCGCATGGCGTCGACCACGCCGCGCCGTTCCAGCACCAGCGCCGGCGCGGCCAGCGCGAGCTTGACGTGGAGGAAGACCACGTACGGGAGGTAGAGGACCAGCAGCAGCACCATGCCGCCCACCAGGCTCTCCAGTGAGGTGACCATCGTCCCGAGCAGCATGATCAGGGGCGGCAGCGGGGCGATCAGCACCAGCGCGGTGAGGAGGGCCAGCCCGAGCAGCGCGGGCACCCGGGGGCGGGTGAGCCGCCAGGCC
>DATCLV010000388.1:0-4455 GCA_036563745.1 Acidimicrobiales bacterium
TGCGAGGACACGTTCGCCCTCGTCGGCGGGGGCGCGATCTTCGACAACAACGACGCCGGCGCCCGGGTCGAGTGCGGCCTCGCCAACATCCCCGGCTTCGTGGTCACGCCCGAGGCCCGGGTGGGCGAGCTGCAGGTGCAGCCGCTGCCCAACCCCGTCTACACGTTCTCGGCGCAGTCGTACCGGAGCATGCAGCGCCTGTTCCCCGACGCCACGAAGTACGGCATCCTCTGGGTGGACCTGGAGGGCGTGAAGACCGTGTACCAGCAGGTCAAGGAGACGGTCGAGGCGGTCGGCTACGACGTCGTCTACGAGGCGACCTACGCGCCGATCAACGAGAGCGGCTGGCGCAACTTCGTCCGGTCGATGCGCGACGAGGGCGTGCAGGGCTTCGAGCTGGTCGGCGAGCCCGAGAACATGACCGCGCTCCTCAACGCCATGCAGACCGAGGGCTGGTACCCGGACTTCGTCACGATGCAGCCCAACATGTACGACCAGAAGTTCGAGGACGAGGCCAAGGGCGCCGCCGGCCCGGCCGTGTACTCCCGGCTGAACTTCCCCATGTTCGACATGGACGGCGAGGAGTACCCGGGCATGGGCGACTACCTGGCGCTGATGGAGCGGTACCGGCCCGAGGGCAAGTACCCGGCGCTGCTCGGCGCCCAGGCCATGTCGGCGATGCTGCTGTTCGCCCGGGCCGCGACCGAGTGCGGCGCCGACCTCACCCGGGACTGCCTGCTGGAGAACGCGGCGGCGCAGGAGGACTGGACCGCCGGCGGCATCCACGCGCCGACGACGCCCGGCAACAGCCTGGCGCCCGACTGCGGGCTCCTGGTGCGGCTGACCGCCGACGGCTTCGTCTACGACGAGGAGGCCACCGACCCGAACGAGGGCGTGTTCAACTGCAGCGACGACAACGTGCTCGAGCTCCAGGACGACTACGGCGTCCCGCGTCCCAGCGAATGACGCCGTAGCGCAGCCGGGGGGATCCGAGGGGGGACGCACCACACGACATGTCCGAGTTCCTGAACGCCACGATCCTGGGGCTGGCGACCGCGTCGATCCTCGCGGTCGCCGCCTCCGGGCTCGTGCTGACCTACACGACCACCGGCATCTTCAACTTCGCCCACGGGGCGCTGGGGATGCTGGGGGCGTTCACGTACTGGCAGCTGCGGGTCGACTGGGGCTGGCCGGCGCCGGTCGCGCTGCTGGTCGTGCTGGGCGTCCTGGCGCCGCTGGTCGGCGCCGCCATCGAGCTGGTGATCATGCGGGGCCTGGTCGACGCGCCCGAGACCGTGCGCGTGGTGGTGTCGATCAGCCTCCTGGTGGCGCTGCTGGGCCTCGGCGTGTGGCTGTGGAGCCCCAACGAGGCCCACCCGCTGCCCAAGTTCTGGGGCAACGAGTCGTTCCGGCTGCTCGACACCAACGTCACCTACCACGAGCTCTCCGCCTTCGTGCTGGCGGTGGTGCTGGCGGTCGGGCTCCGCCTGCTCCTGTACCGGACCCGGGCGGGGATCGCCATGCGGGCCGCGGTCGACGACCGGCCGCTGTCGACGCTCAACGGCGCCCGCCCCGACCGGTCGGCGATGCTGGCCTGGGGGATCGGGGTGGCGTGCGCGGCGCTCAGCGGCATCTTCACCGCCGGCCTCACGACGCTGAGCCACACGGCGCTGACGCTGCTGATCGTCAACGCCTACGCGGCGGCGATGATCGGGCGGCTGCGCAGCCTGCCCATGACGTTCGTGGGGGCGCTGCTGCTCGGTCTGGCCGACTCCTACGCCATCACCTACTTCGACGAGAGCAGCATCCTGCTGGCCAAGCTGCGGTTCGCCTTCCCGGCGATCGTGCTGTTCGTGGTGCTGCTGCTCCTGCGCCAGCCCACGCCCCGCGGCCACGCCGTCGTCCAGAGCCGGGAGGTCGTCCCCCGGCCGGGCTGGGCGGGGGCGCTGATCACCGCCGGGTGCCTCGTCGCCGCCGGCTGGTTCCTGTCGGAGATCCTGAGCGACCTCGACGCCGTCGACGCCAGCCGGATCGTGGCCCTGTCGATCGTGGCGCTGTCGCTGGTGCCGCTGGTGGGCTTCGCCGGGCACCTGTCGCTGTGCCAGCTCAGCTTCGCCGGCATCGGCGCCGTGGTGATGGCCCACCACGGCCACGACGGCAACCCGCTCGGCCTGGTGGCCGCCACGCTCGTGGCCGGGGCGGTGGGGGCGCTGATCGCCCTGCCCGCCATCCGGCTGGGCGGCCTGTACTTCGCGCTGGCCACCGCGGCGTTCGCCGTGTTCCTCGACCAGTGGATCTTCACGCTCGGCGACTTCGAGCTGGGCCCGTGGACGATCAAGCTCTTCGGCTCCGGATCGCTGCCGGTCGACCGGCCCGACCTGCCCGGCACCGACACCGGCGGCGGGCTGCTGATCGTCCTGTCGGTCACGTTCGCGCTCCTCTACCTGCTGGTGGTGGGGGTGCGGCGCAGCGTCTTCGGGCACCGCCTGCTGGCGCTCAAGGACAGCCCGGCGGCCGCCGCGACCCTGGGCATGAACCTGACCGCGGTGAAGGTGGCGGTGTTCACGCTGTCGGCTGCCATGGCCGGGCTGGGCGGCGCCCTGTACGGCGGCACGCTGGGCTCGGTGGCGCCGGGCCGGTTCGCCTTCTTCGAGAGCCTCCCGCTCACCCTGCTGGCGGTGGTGGGCGGCATCGGCAGCGCGGCGGGCGCACTGATCGCCGGCGTCCTCCTCGGCGGCCTGCCGATCCTGATCGACCAGTGGCCGGCGTTCCAGAACCTCGAGAAGATCCTGCCCGGCACCATGGGCATCGCCCTCGGCCGGAACCCCAACGGCGTGGCCCAGGACCTGCGCGAGGGCTTCCGGCCGGTGCTGCGGTCGAAGGTCGTGACCGGGCTCACGGTGGCCGCGACCCTCGTCGTGCTGGGCCTGCGCCTCCAGGAGGCGGTCGACGGCTGGGCGTTCGCCGGGCTGCTGGCGGCCGCGGTCCTCGCCGGGCCGCTCGCCATGCGGGTGGTGACCGCCCGGCGCGATCGGGCGTCGGCGACGGCGACGGGGACCGCCGATGCCACGGCGCCCGCCGCCTCGCCCGACGACATCGCCTGGGAGTGGGTGGGCATCGACCGGCCCTACACGCCGGAGGACATCGACGTGCTCGACCGGGCGCTGGGCCTGGAGGTGAAGGCGTGAGCGGTGCGCTGCAGGTGCGGAACGTGACGATGCGCTTCGGCGGGCACCTCGCGCTCGACGACGTGCACCTCGACGCCGAGCCGGGGCAGGTCACCGGGCTCATCGGGCCCAACGGCGCCGGCAAGACCACCCTGTTCAACGTGATCACCGGTCTCCTTGCCCCGCAACGGGGCTCGGTGCGGCTGGGCGACACCGACCTCACGTCGCTGCCGACGCACCGCCGGGCCCGGGCGGGCCTGGCCCGCACCTTCCAGCGCCTGGAGCTGTTCGGGCTGCTGACCGTGCGGGAGAACGTGGAGCTGGCCGACGCCCTCCGCCGGGGCCCCCGTCGCCCCGGCCTGGCCGACGCCCTGCTGGAGCGCGTGGGGCTCGCCGAGCTGGCCGACACCCGGGCGGACGAGCTGTCGACCGGCCGGGCCCGGCTGCTCGAGCTGGCGCGGGCCCTGGCGACCCGGCCGCGGGTGCTGCTCCTCGACGAACCGGCGTCCGGCCTCGACGAGCACGAGACCGCGGCGCTGGGCGCGCTGCTCCCGGCCATCGCCGCCGGCGACGGCGACGACGAGCCGGTGGCGGTGGTGCTGGTCGAGCACGACGTGCAGCTGGTGATGCAGGCGTGCCACCGCATCCACGTGCTGGACTTCGGGTCGGTGATCTGCGTCGGCACGCCCGAGGAGGTCCAGTGCGACCAGAAGGTGCTGGACGCCTACCTGGGCGCGGGGGCGGGCGCCGGCAGCTGGGGGGCGGCGTGAGCGGGGCCGAGGGCGCGAAGGGCGCCGGCGATCCGCTCGGGGCCGGCGGTCCCGGGACGAACGGCGCGGACGGCGTGGACGGCGTGGCCGGCGCCCACGAGCCGATCGTCGAGCTCCGCCACGTCCGGGCCGGCTACGGCACCATCGAGGTGCTCCACGGTGTCGACCTGGTGCTGCAGCCCGGCGAGGTCCTGGCCGTGCTCGGCCCCAACGGCGCCGGCAAGTCGACGACCCTGAAGGTCCTGGCCGGCCTCCACCCGCTGGGCGGCGGCGACGTGATCGTGGCCGGGCGGCGGGTCAACGGGGCGCTGCCCGAGGACCTGGCCCGCACCGGGCTGTGCCTGATCCCCGAGGGCCGGGGCGTCTTCCCGGGCCTGACCGTCCGGGAGAACCTCCTGATGGCCACCCACCGGGGCCGGTCGCTCCGGGACATCGAGGCGGTGGCCTACGGGCGGTTCCCCCAGCTGGGGATGCGCAGGAGCCAGGTGGCCGGCACCCTGTCGGGCGGCGAGCAGCAG
>DATCLV010000398.1:0-5595 GCA_036563745.1 Acidimicrobiales bacterium
CGCGAGGTCGTCAAGCCCGACGGGCGCCTCGACTGAGCCCGACCGAGGCTCGGTCGGACCCGGGCGCCGCCGGTCGTGGGACCGGGGCGCTCGGTGCACGCCGCGCGCGCCACGCCCGCCACTGCACTGTCCGGGTCGGCGCGTCAGACGTTCGGTGGGGCGGAGGAGATGCCGGCCAGCGCCGAGCTCGGGTCGTCGGCCACGGCCAGGTCGCCGATCGACACGATGCCGACCAGCTGGCTCTCGTCGATGACCGGCAGCCGGCGGAGGGCGTGCTTGCGCATGATGTCGGCGGCCCGGGCGGTGTCGTCGTCGGCGTTGACGGTGTGCACCGCTGCGCTGCACACCTCGCCGGTGGTCGTGGTGCCGGGGTCGCGGCCGGCGGCGATGGCCCGCACGACGATGTCGCGGTCGGTCAGGATCCCCCGCAGCACGCCGTCCTCGGTGACCAGGACGTCGCCGATGTCGTGCTCCCGCATCACCTGGGCGGCCGTCTCGACGGTGGTCCGGGCGTCGACCGCCATCGGCTCGGGCATCATCACTTCTCGCACTGGTTGTCCCATGGGGACTGGCTTCCCCCGGATCACCGACCTCAACCACGCCGGGCGGTCGGTCGGCGGTCGTCCGGCGGGTGCACGGCGGGTGCTCGGCGCGTCGGTGCCCCGGCGGGTGCGCCCGTCAGACGCCGACGATGTGCTTGCGGAGGCGGCGGATCGCCCGGGCGAGGAGCCGCGACACCTGCATCTGGCTGCAACCCAGCTGCTCGGCGATCTCGGTCTGCGTGTGCTCCTCGATGAAGTAGAGGCGCAGCAGGTCGCGGTCGTCGTCCGACAGCATCCCCAGGGTCTGCTGGAGGGCGGTGCGGTTCTCGATCCACGAGAAGCCGGCGTCGGGGCGGCCCACGACCTGCTCGGTCTGGAGCTGGCTCGCCGGGTCGACCGCGTCGAGCGAGCTGGGCATCCGGGCCTCCTCGGCGTTCAGCACCTCGAGGATGTCGGTCTCGTCGGCCCCGATGAAGTCGGCCACCTCGGCGTTGGTGGGCTCGCGGCCGAAGTCGTGGGTGAGGAGCTCCCGGGCCTCCCGCATGGGGGTCGCCAGCTCGTGCACCCGGCGCGGCACCCGGATCGACCAGCCCGTGTCGCGGAAGTGCCGGCGGATCATGCCGCTCATCGTCGGTCGGGCGAAGGCGAGGAACGGCCGGCGCCGGTCGGGGTCGAAGCGCTGCAGCGCCAGCAGCAGCGCCTCCAGGGCGATCTGGGTGAGGTCCTCCAGCGGCTCGCCCCGCCGGTAGTGGCGGCGGGCCTGCGACTCGGCGTGCGACCGGTAGTGCTCGACCAGCCGGCCGAGCGCCGCCTCGTCCTGCCGCCGGTGGTAGAGGACGTGGTCGGCCCAGAGCTCGGGGTCGACGGCGGGCACGGTCTCGCTGGCGACCAGGTGCTCCCGCGGGGCCGCGTCGCGCGGCACGGTGGCGACGGCCAGTGCGGCGTCACCCGCCGCCCGGAGGCGGGCCAGGCTCTTGCGCACCCGGGTCTCTCGACGCAGCGCCCTGGTTCTCATCTCAGGTGTCTCCCCGTGCGCTCACCGGGCATACGGAATCGCGTGTGTGGTCTCGGGTATACCTCTTCCGTCCATGGGTGACGACACGAGCGACGACGGCGGCCAGGCGGATCTCCTCGCCGAGGTGCGCGTGGAGATGGAGCGGGCGGCCGGCGACCTGGAGCGCGTCGTGGCGTTGCTCACCGAGCGGACCGAGCGCGTCGAGTGGCTGGAAGCCCTGGTCGACGAGCTGCTGGGCCTCTTGGGGGTGCCGGCGGTGGTGCTCGACGCCGACGGGCGCGTGACGGCCATGAGCCGCGGCGCCGAGGACGAGCTGCCGGGCGGCCGGGCGGTGCTGGGGAAACCGGCGAAGTCGGTCCTCCCCGACGCGTTGGGCGAAGATGTCCGGCGTGTCGCCCTGCCTGGATCCAACACGCTCGTCGTGCTGTCCCGATGACCGCCCCACCGGTTCGCCGTGCGGGTCATGACGACGTGTGTGCCCTCCGAGGGGCGGGTAGCTCACCCTCGTGCAGGTGTCGGAAAGGATGGGAGCTGACGTGGACCACCTGATGCCGAGTCCCATCCAGCTGGAGTTGCCGGGCCACAGCCGGTTCATGCGTCTCGCCCGCCTGCTGGCCAGCGGCGTCGCCACGTCGTGCGGGCTGCCGCTGGAGGAGGTCGAGGACTTCCGGGTCGTGGTCGACGAGGTGTGCGCCACCCTGATCGAGGCCGGGGGCGGCAACCCCGTGCGCCTGGCGTTCTCCATCCGCGGCGACCTCCTCGTCGTCGAGGGGTCGACCCAGGACCGCGGCGTGGGCGGGCCCGACGAGGACCGCCTGGCGCTCAGCAACCAGATCCTCGACGTGGTCACCGAGTCGCACGAGTACACGCGGGTCAACGGGCAGGTCGTGTTCACGGCCGCCTCCCGCCTCCGGGGCAGCGGCGTCGGCTGAGCCGACCGGCCGCGCCGGCGATCGAACGGGCGCGCGGCGACTGACGAAGACGGCGGCTGCGGTGGCAGAGGCGCGGCGCTAGCCGGCGTTGCCGGACGGGAGCAGCTCGTCGGCCAGGCCGGCGATCTCGATGACCCGGCCCACCGCCGGCGACACGCTCACCAGGCGGAACGTGGCACCGGTGTCGAGCGCGGCCGACCGCGCCATCAGCACGGCCCGCAGCCCGGCGGAGTCGGCGAACGTGAGGCTGCCGGCGTCGATCTCCACGACCTCCGCCGAGTCGGCCAGCGCCTGCTCCACCTCGGCGGCGAGCCGGTCGGTGCCGTGGAGGTCGAGCTCGCCCGCGAGCTTCACCACTGCACGGTTGCCCTCGCGGCTGCTCGACACGAAAAGCACCTGGTCGGTCGTCGGCTCGGTCTCACCCATCCCGGACAGTCTGGCACCCCGACGTCCAGGTCGCGCACGACCACCCCGATCCCGAGGTCCCGAGGGCGGCTCAGGTCTCGACCAGCGACTCGACGTCGGGCTCCGTGGCGACCCCGGTCATCCACCGCGCGACCTCGTCGGGATGGCCCTCGACCGTGGCCAGCACGACCACGGCACCGGCCTGCTTCTCCAGGTGCACGTCGCCGACGTCGACCGCGGCCCGCTCGCCGAGCCGGTCCACGAACGCCCGGACGTCGAGGTGGGACCGCGGCTGCAGCCCGACGCGCACGCGCACCGACGCCCGGGCGAAGCGCCGGCGGATGGCGTCCCGCAGCGGCCGCAGCAGGACGAGGCCGACCAGCAGCACACCGGTGGCCACGGCTGCGGTGCCGACGTCCCCGGTGCCGCAGGCGAGGCCGATGGCGGCGACGGTCCAGAGGCTGGCGGCGGTGGTGAGGTTCCGGATCGAGCTGCCGCTGCGGAAGATCACGCCCGCGCCGAGGAAGCCGATGCCCACCGCCACGTTCGACGCCACGCGGGTGACGTCGAGGTTGATGTTGGTGTCCGCCCGTTCGGGCGTCTCGAACTCGAGGAAGCCGAGGGTCGACACCACGCCGAACAGGGCGGCGCCCAGCGCCACGGCGATGTGGGTGCGCATCCCGGCGGGCTGGTCGCCGGCCTCGCGCTCGATGCCGATCGCCGCGCCCAGCACCGCGGCCGACAGCAGGCGCACCAGCGCGTCGGCCTCGATCCCGAAGTCGGTCACGTCGAGGTCGACCAGGGCGCCCGCGAGAGAGGTCACGGCGTCAGGGATTCCCCGGGGCCGTGCGCCGCAACCGGCCCGTCACCGGACCGCAACGCGAAGGCATGCAGGGCCGTCACGTCGGGAAGACGGCAGGGGAGCCAAGAGGAGGTTCCCCCCACCATGCTGCAACTCCGCAGGAAACCCTCGAGCGGCCTTCTGGAAGGTGCGACCCACGCCGGCAGCCGCATCGCCGAGGACGTCAAGGGTGCGGCCCAGACCGCCACCCGGCTCGGCCGACGCCGGCCGCGCACCCGCGTGGGCCGAGCCCGGCACACGGCGGCCCGCGGCCTCGAGAGCGTCGCGTCCAAGGTGGACGACACGCCCCGCCGCCGCCGGGGCCGGGGCCGGAAGTCCCTGGTGCTCGTGGCGCTGGCCGGCCTGGCCGGCTGGGTCGCGGTGAAGGTGCTCCGGGCGAACCGGCCGCACGACGGCGAGCCCGGTGACGACGTCGTCGAGTCCACCTCGGGCACCGGCAGGAAGGCCAAGAAGGCCAACGACGCCAAGGACGCCAAGGACGCCAAGGAGGCCACGACGGCGAAGGCCAGGACGGCGAAGGAGGGCAAGGAGACCACGTCGGCCAAGGCCGAGAAGGTCGGCGCCCAGGCCAACGCCAGCCGGAGCAACTCGGCGCAGTAGCGCGCCGACCCCGGACGCGAGTGGGCCCCGGTGCTTCGGCGCCGGGGCCCACTCGCGCTGGGGGGAAGCTGGGGGGCGTCGGGAAGCCCGGGGGAGACGAGGCCCTGCCCCGACCCGCCTCGACCGGTCAGGCCGAGGCGTCGACCAGGAGGATCAGCTGCTCGTCGCCGCAGCGGAACTGGTAGCGGAGACCGTTGGGCACGTCGTCGACCTCGAGGTCGAGCAGGGCCCCGCCCTGCTCCCAGTGGGTCATGATCGCCTCGAGCTCCAGCTGCGCCTCGGTGGCCGGCTCCGAGCCGAACCCGAGGGACAGGGGCGTGCCGGCCGGCACGCGCTCGAGGCCGCGGTCGCACGGCTCCAGGGTCACGAGGTCGACGACCGTGCCCTTGTCCACGTGCTCCACGTGGATGATCTGGCAGACCACCTGCAGCCGACCGGACGTCCACACACCGAACGGATCTCTCACGCCGGCAAGGCTTCCCGCCGCGGACGCCGTCAATACAGAACGTGGCCCGATGGACGAGATTTCGCGCCGGGCCGCGTGGCCGCTCAGGGGAGGACGGTGGTCGCCAGGATGCAGATGTCGTCGCGGGCGCCCACCGGGGCCAGCTTCCCGAGCACGTGGTCGCAGAGCTCCTCGGCGCTGCCCCGGAACCCGGTCGTGGCCTCGACCAGCAGCGCCTGGCCGTCGGCCCCGGCCCGCTCCGCCGGCTCGACCAGCCCGTCGGTGAACATCAGCACGTGGCTGCCCGGCACGACCGCCCGCTCGACCTGGGCGCGCCGCGGCGACGGGGCCACCCCGAGCAGGCGCCCGTGGCCGCCGTCGACCTGGCGGGACGTGCCGTCCGGCGCCACCACCACCGGGGGCGGGTGGCCGGCGCTGGTCATCGCCAGGTGGCGGCGGTCCCGGTCGAGGGTCACGTAGACCATCGTGGCGATGTCGCCGGTGCCCAGCCGGTCGAGGAGCACGTCGAGGTCGCCGACCACCTCCCCGGGCGGGCGGCCGCCCAGCGCGTAGGCGAGCATGGCGATCCGCAGCTGGCCCATCGTGGCGGCGGCGGTCACGCCGTGGCCGGTCACGTCCCCCACCACCAGGCCCACGTCGCCGTCGGGCAGCTCGAACACGTCGTACCAGTCGCCGCCGGCGTGGGTGTCGGTCCCGCCCGGCAGGTAGCGCACCGCCACCTCCAGCCCGTCGAGCGCCGGCGCCGCGGTCGGCATGAGCTGGCGCTGCAGCAT
>DATCLV010000428.1:0-7459 GCA_036563745.1 Acidimicrobiales bacterium
GCGGTCGGGCTGAGCGCCGCCGTCGCGCTCGCCGGCCGCCCCGCCGGGCCGCCGGCCGGCCGGGCCGCGAGCGACCGGCGACGACCGCCCCGCCGTCAGGCGCGGCGGTCGCGCGGCGCCGCCAGCTCGGCGCGGTCGACGTAGAGCAGCGGCAGCCCGGCGACCGGCCGCACGTCGAGCTGGGGTCGGGTGATCCGCCCGACCGTCGGGGCCACCAGGACGTCGACGCCGCTGCCCTCCAGCTGCCAGGTGAGCTTCCGCAGCTCGCCCGGCGCCAGGCTCCCGGTGATCAGCAGCAGGTCGGCGTTGACGCCGCCCAGCGCGCCGAGCACGTCGTCGGGGGTGCCGGCCACGGGCAGGTGCCCGTCGCCCGTCGGGAGCTCGACGCTGTCGCCGGGCACCAGCGCCGCCACCGGCACCACGCCGGCGCCCGGGTGGGTGAGCAGGTGGTCGGCCAGCAGCCGGACCTGTCGGCGCGGCCCCAGCACCACCGCCCGCCGCATCGCCTCGCCCCGCGAGCGCTGCACCTGCAGCCAGCCGCGGGCCGCGAACCGGCCGAGCAGGGTGAACCCGGCGGCCAGCGGCACGATCACGATGAGGAACCCGCGGCCCAGCCGCTCCAGGTGCACCACGTAGTAGGCGACGGCGATCAGCGCCAGGAAGTGGGCGGCGGCCGACACGACCCGCCGCATCTCCCGGTGCCCGGCGCCGAACGGGCCGATGTCGTAGGAGCGGCTCATCCCCAGCACCACCAGCCACGTCGGCACGGTGAGCAGGGTGAGCGCGTTGTAGGGGATCTCCGTCCCGCGGACGGTCAGGTGCTCGGGCCCGGGCCCGATCGAGAGCAGCTTGGCCGACAGCGTGGCCGCGGCGACCGCGACGGCGTCGAGGAGGACCAGCAGCTGGAGCTGGCGGCGGAGCCACGTCGGCCCGGCCGGGGGTGTGGGTGGCTCGGCGACGACGTCGGCGAGCCCGTCCCCGTCGCCGGGCGCGGGCGCGGGGTCGCCGGGGGCTGCGTGCGCCCCCTCGCCCGTCGTCTGCTCGACAATCGAATCCACGATCGCCAACCCCCAACCGTCCGGTGCCCAGCACCGACCCGCGAGGACCCTAACGCGTCGGTGCCCCGGATTCCTTCGAGATGGTCCCCAGCACGTGCCCCATGCGGCAAGTCCCTCAACGCCCCGGGCGGGGGCGGAGGCAGCGTTCGTAGATGTCGACCAGCGCCTGCGTGGTCACGTCGGGCCCGAAGCGCTCGCGGTGGCGCTCGGTCGCGGCCCGGGACCGGTGGCGGATGGCGGCGTCGTCGTCGGCCTCGACCAGGGCGCGGGCGAGGCGCTCGGGGTCGGTGCCGGTGATCCAGCCGGCGTCGTCGCCCACGACCTCGTGCAGGCCGCCCAGCCCGCTGGTGATCACCGGCCGCCCGTGGGCCAGCGCCTCGGCGGCCACCCGGCCGAAGGGCTCGTCCCAGGTGGACGGCACCACCACGGCGCGGGCCTCGCCGAAGTGGCGGGTCATGTCGCGGCTGGGCGCCGGGCCGACGAAGTCGATGCGGGGGTCGGCCTCGGCGGCGGCCCGCACGGCGTCGGCCTCGGGGCCGTCGCCGACGATCCGGAGCGTGGCGCCCCGGAGGTCGGCCCGGGCCCAGGCGTCGAGCAGCAGGTCGATGCCCTTGTAGGGGGCGAGCTTGGCGGCGAACAGGTAGGTGCGGCTCTCGGCCGCGGGCGTGAGCGGCCGGTCGAGCGGCGGCGCCGGGATGCCGTTGTACTTCACGTGCACCCGGTCGGCCGGGAAGCCGTTGGTGTCGACCAGCCAGTCGCGCAGCGCCTCGCTGATCGCCACCGCGGTGACCTTCCGCTTCGCCATGGCCCGGAACAGGCCGGTGGCCCCGGTGAGCAGGGCGCTGGCCGCGATCGAGTCGCGGTAGCAGGCGTGGCGGATGCCGGCGAGGCGCCGCCCGGGCCGGCACTCGTGGCACGGCTGCCCGTCGCGGAAGTGGGTGCCGGCGATGCAGTCGGCCCGCTGGTTGCGGACCGTCCACACGACGGGGATCCCGCGTCGCACCGCGGCCCACGGCACGCTCCCGGTGAGCAGCGGGAAGAGGTTGTGCACGTGGACGATGTCCGGGTCGGTCTCGTCGAGGACCTCCGTCATCCCCCGGGCGGCCGGCAGCGACCACGGTGCCCACACCGCCTGCTGGGCCTTGCGGGCGAGCCCGCCGTCCATCACGTCGTCGTTCGACGCCTCGTGCACCGCGACGTCCACGCCTGCTTTGCGCAACCAGGTGACCTCGTCGTGGACCGACAGGTTCTCCCCCGACGGCACCCGTGACGAGTACCGGTTGTGGACCACGAGTATTCGCATGTCCGCCACTTCCCAGCACCGAGGTACGGATGTCTCCACAGGGTCAAACGACCGTTGGACCCGGAAGGTGACGCGTTTCAGGCAGATTCCTCAGTCGAGACCCGCGATCTCGCGGTAGATGTCCACGAGCGCGCGGGTGGTGGCGGCCGGGCTGAACAGCTCCTCGTGGCGCCGCGCCGCCTCCTTGCCCTTGCGGGCGACCTCCTCGTCGTTGCCGGCCGCAGCCGCCAGCGCGGCGGCGAGCGCCTCGGGTTCCGTGCCGGTGACCCAGCCGCTGGCGTCGTCGACGATCTCGGCCAGGCCGCCCCGGCCGGTGGTGATCACCGGCCGGCCGTGGGCCAGCGCCTCGGCGGCCACGCGGCCGAACGGCTCCTCCCACCGCGACGGCACGACGACCGCCCGCGCCCCGGCCATCAGCGCGTGGACCTCCTCGGCCGGCACGTGGCGGTGCCAGGTGATGCGGGGGTCGCGCTCGGCGGCGGCCGCGACGTCGGGGCCGAGCTGGCCGTCGCCGGCCACGTGGAGCTCGACGTCGGCGGGCAGGTCGGCGCGGGCCCAGGCGTCGAGCAGGAGGCCGACGCCCTTGTGGGCGCCGAGCAGGCCGGCGAACACGAACCGCCGGCTGGCGTGCGGTGGCGTCCCCTCGGCGGTCGGGGCGGGCACGCCGTTGTACTTCACCCGCACCCGGTCGGCGGGGAAGGCGGCCTCGTCGACCAGCCACCGGCGGACGGCCTCGGTGACGGCGATGGCGGTGACCCGGCGGCGGGCGATGCCGGCGTACAGCGACGACGACGCGGTCACGAGGGCGCTGGCCAGCGACGAGCTGCTGTAGCAGCCGTGGCGGATGCCGGGGAGCCGCCGGCCGGGCCGGCATTGCTCGCAGGGCTCGCCCACCCGGAAGTTGGTGCCGTTGACGCAGCGCACCCGCCGGTTGTGGACCGTCCACACCACCGGCACGTCGCGGCGCAGCGCCGCCCACGGGACGCTGGCCGACAGCAGCGGGAACAGGTTGTGCACGTGGACGACGTCGGGCCGGAACCGCTCGATGTCGTCCGCCAGGCGCCGGGCCGCCGACACCGACCAGACCGACTCGGCGGCCTGGCGCAGCTTGGCGACCGGCCCGCCGGCGACCGCGTCGTCGTTGTGCGCCTCGTGGGTCAGCACGTCGACGCCGGCCTCGCGCAACCACGTCGTCTCGTCGCGCACGGCCAGGTTCTCGCCCGATGGGACCCGCGACGAATAGTTGTTGTGCACAGCCAGAACCCGCACCGAGCCGAACGTTAACCCGGAGGCGGTGGACGGGGTGGGGAGAACAACTTACTCTTGGGTAGCCGGCCTTCGGGCCGAGGGCTGGGAACTGGGAGCCAAGGGTTGGGGGAGGGAACACCTCGATGTCGCTCCGAGGAGCTGGGGTCGGACTGGCCGAGGAACAGGGGGAGTCCTCCGCCGGAACGAAGAGGGCGACGCGCGTGCTCCTGCACGACTTCGCCGGTCACGCCTTCCCCATGGACCTCACGCGCGCGCTCGGGCGGCGCGGGCACACGGTCCTGCACACGTACTGCGAGAGCTACCGGGGCGGGAAGGGCCGCTTCGACCTGGAGCCCGACGACGGCGACATCTCCGTCGTCAGCCTCCACACCAACGGGACGTTCGCCAAGTACTCGCCGCTGAAGCGCCTGAACCAGGAGATCGCCTACGGGCGCCGGTTCACCGCGCTCGCCGAGGACTTCGGCCCCGACGTCGTCGTCGTGTGCAACATGCCGATCGTCGTGCAGCGGGTGATCGCCAGCTGGTGCCGCAAGCAGGGCGTGCCGTGGGTGTTCTGGCTGCAGGACCTCTACAGCGTCGCGATCCGCGCCACCGCCGCCCAGCGGCTGGGCAAGCCGGCCGGGCACGTGGTCGGCTTCGGGTCCGAGTCGCTGGAGCGGTCCCTGGCCCGCCAGGCCGCGGCGGTCGTCCCGATCACCGAGGACTTCCTGCCGCTGCTCGACCGCTGGGGCGTCGAGCGCGAGCGCTGCACGGTCATCGAGAACTGGGCGCCGCTGCACGACCTGCCCGAGCGCCCCCGCGACAACGCCTGGCGGGCGGCGCAGGGCATCCCCGAGGACCGGTTCGTGTTCCTCTACTCGGGCACGCTCGGCCTGAAGCACCGGCCCGAGCTGCTCTACGAGCTGGCCGCCCAGCACACCGCCGACGCCGACGTGGTGGTGATCTCCGAGGGGATGGGCGAGGCGAAGCTGCGCGAGATGCTGGCCGCCCGGCCGCTGCCCAACCTGCGGGTGCTGCCGTTCCAGCCGTTCGAGCAGTTCCCCGACATCCTGGGGGCCGCCGACTCGCTGGTGGCCCTGCTCGAGCCCAGCGCGGGCACGTTCTCGGTGCCGTCGAAGGTGCTGTCGTACCTGTGTGCCGGCCGGCCGATCCTCGCCGCCATCCCGGCGGAGAACCTGGCCGCCCGGACGATCGAGCGCTCGGGGGCGGGCTTGGTGGTGTCGCCGACCGACGTCGAGGGCTTCCTGCTGGCGGCCAAGGAGATCCGCAACGACAGCCGCCTGCGGCAGGTGGCCGGCCGCTGCGCCCGCGCCTACGCCGAGGCGACGTTCGACACCGACGTCGTGGCCGACCGGTTCATCGACGTGCTCGACGGCGCCCTCGGCCGGCGCCGCCCCCACCTCACGGTCGTGTGAGCCAGGGGGTCGGCTCCAGGCCGACCAGCTCCCGGAGCTCCGGGATCCGTCCCATGAGGCGCGCCGCCCACTGCTGCGGCGAGTACTGCAGCGCGAGGGCCTCGCTGGCCGCGCCCATGGCCCGGCGCTCGTCGTCGGTCGCGCGATGGATGCGGAGCAGCGCGCGCAGCAGGGCGTCGACGTCGCCGTCGGTGATGGCGACGCCGTTGTAGCCGTCGAGCACCAGCCGGGTCGACGCGCCCGACACGCGGGTGCAGATCACCGGCAGGCCGGCGGCCGCGGCCTCGTGGACCACCACCGCCCAGGGCTCGAACCGGCTGGGCAGGACCAGGCAGCCGGCGTCGGCGAACACGGCGGGCAGGTCGTCGGGCTGGACGAAGCCGAGCAGCTTCACGCCGTCGGCGCCGGCCAGGTGCACCTCCTCGGGGCCGCGCCCGGCGATGAGCAGCGGCCACGGGTCGTCGACCTTCTCGCGGTAGCGACGGTAGGCGGCGGCGAGCACGTCGATGCCCTTCTCGGGCACGAGCCGGCCCACGTACAGGAACGCGGGCGGGGGGAGGGCGTCGCCCCGGGCCTTGGCCACCGCCGCGAACTTGGCGTGGTCGCCGACGGCCATGCCCCACACGAGCCGCTCGGCGGGGAAGCCGAGGCGGGCGGCGAAGTCGGCCTGGCGGTCGCCGCACACGAAGGCGCCGTCGTAGGTGGGCCGGAGGTTCCAGCGGGAGGTGAGGACGCCGGCCCACTGCTTGGGGGTGCTCCACCACTGGTTGTCCATGCCGAACAGGCGGAGGGTGCGGCCCCGGCGGGCGCGGGCGGCCCGGCGGTAGGTGCCGACGTTCCAGGAGCTGACGAGGATGCAGTCGGGGTCGTGCTCGTCGAGGAGGCGGTCGAGGTGGGCGGGGTCGAGCGTGTCGGTCCACTGCTCGGCCCGGATGCCGCGGGTGACGGCCTCGGGGTCGAAGGGGGCGTCGGCCTCGCTCTGCTGGTGGACGACGAGGACGTCGACGCCCCGGTCGGCCAACGCCTTGAGGCTGGCGTGGAAGTAGCCGGACAGGCGGGTCCACAGGACGGCGACCCGCGGCGGGCGGCCCGTCGCCGCGCCGTCGGTGCCGGCGCTGCCGGTGCCGGCCGCCGCTGTCCCTGCTCCCGTCACGTCCTCGGTCACGTCGCCTCCACCCCTTCGCCGGTCGGTCGCCCCGACGCCAGCTCGAACATCGTCCACCACACCACCGCCGACGCCGCGTTGGCGACGGCCATGCCCAGCACGAACCCGGTGGCGTCGCCCAGGACCGCCCCGGCCACCGGGGCGATCACCAGCACGGGCGTCGACCACAGGCGCGCCCGGAGGCTGTTCCGGGCGTCGGCGAGGGCGCGCAGGCCCAGGACGCCGCCGCTGAGCGCCCCGCCGGCCACCACCGCGATGCCCATCGGCAGCAGCAGCGACTCGGCCTTCGTCCACGTGTCGCTGAACAGCACCTCGCCGACCCGCGACGGGATGACCAGCACGACCGCCAGCCAGGTGGTCGACAGGGCCATCGACGCCGCCGAGGCCAGCACGAACTTCCGCCGCATCGCCGCCGCGTCGCCCTTCAGGCGGGCGCCTTCGGGCACCAGCAGCAGGTACAGCCCGGCGTGGATCACGGCCAGCGGCCCGAAGATCACCCAGGCCGCCCGGGCCGCGCCCAGGGCCGCCGCCCCGGCGATCACGGCCAGCGCCGCGAACGACAGCTGGCTCACGCCCTGGGCCACCACGAACTCGGTGAAGTAGCGGCTGCACACCTCGCGGTGCTTCATCAGCCAGCGCCACGGGTGCGGCCAGCCCGGCCAGCCCCAGCCGAGGAAGACGCCGACCCCGGCGCCGACGGCCCCGCTCAGGCCCCAGGCCAGCACGTAGTAGCCGACCGGGGCACCCATCTCGACCAGCGGCAGGGCCAGCACGACGCCCACCAGCCACACCACGTCGATCAGCAGCGCGTAGCCGGGGCGGTCGATGATGAAGAGGTAGCGCCAGGTGTCCTGGACGATGACGAACGGCAGCACGAAGGCCAGCGCCAGCAGCGCCGCGCCCGACTCGCCCTGGCCGATGACCGACGCCACCACCAGGGCCACCGACCCCAGCAGCGACAGGAACAGGGCGGTGCCGTGGATCTCGGCCACGATGCGGCGCCGGGCCCGGGGGCCGCGGTCGGCGTAGAGCGACAGCAGCGGCTCGCCCGCCACCGAGCGGACGCCGCCGGCGATCAGGATGTAGGCGACCATCGCCAGCGAGAAGGCGCCGAAGGTGTTCCGGCCGCTGCCGTTGGCCACGAGGATCGTGACCACCACGTTGCTGAGGCTGGAGGCCGCCTGGTCGGCCAGCACGTAGATCCGGTGCAGCGACGACCGGGGCGGCGGCGTCCAGGCGGCGACGTCGG
>DATCLV010000430.1:0-5198 GCA_036563745.1 Acidimicrobiales bacterium
CGGGCCCCAGCGGTCGGGGTCGTGGTTCGCCGCCCCCAGCAGGGTGGTCACGGTCTCCCCGGGCTCCAGCGCCTCGCCGGCCACCTCGGTGGGCTGCAGGATGATCCGCCGTGACAGCTGCACCGGCGAGTCGTAGCGGAGCAGCTCGTCGGGGGCGACGGCGTCGAGGTCGGGGTCGTCGCGGAGCAGCTCGAGCTGGTCGCGGTGGCGGAGCAGGGCGAGAGTGCCGTTGCCGATGAGGTTGACGGTGGTCTCGTGGCCCGCCAGGTAGAGCAGCACGACCTGGTCGACCAGCTCGGGCTCCGACAGGACGTCGTCGCCGTCGGTGGCCTGGATCAGGCCGGTGAGCAGGTCGTCGGCCGGGTGCTCCCGCTTCCAGGCGATCACGTCCTTCACGTGCTCGTTCATGCGGTCGGACGCCTCGATCGCCGCTCGCAGCCGGTCGGGGTCGATCAACGGCTCCAGCAGCAGGGTGAGCGTGTGCGACCACCGGCGGAGCTGGTCGCGGTCGCCCTCCGGCATGCCGAGCATCTCGCTGATCACCTGGAAGGGGAGCGGGAACGCCAGGTGGGTCATGAGGTCGACGGGCTCGCCGCCGGCGCCGCGCTCGGCGACGTCGTCGAGGAAGCCGTCGACCAGCTCCCGCACCCGGGGCCGGAGCTGCTCGACCCGCCGGGCGGTGAACGCCTTGGACACGAGGCGGCGGATGCGGGTGTGGTCGGGCGGGTCGAGGTTGAGGATGGCGTTCCGGCCCCGCTGCTCACGGCCCGCAGCCAGCTCCGGCGGGACCTGCACCCGCAGCGAGATGTCGGCGTTGCGGTCGTCGACGCTGGTGCCCGCCATCCGCAGCACACCGAAGCAGTCGTCGTACCGGTGGATCAGCAGCGTCCCGAAGGGGGTGCGCTGGGCCCGGCCCGCCGCCCGGATGCGGGCGTACTGGTCGTACGGGTTCTCGTGGAACCCGGGCTCGAACGGGTTGTAGACGGCGTCCACCACGCCCGCCACAATTTCGCACGAGGTGTGCAAACGCAAGGGCAGCGGACCGCGCGCGCCGGGCGATCTCGTGCTCCTGGGCGTGGCGGTGGCCGCGGTGTCGACCTCGGCGCCGCTCGTGCGCGCCGCCCACGCCCCGGCGCTGGCGATCGCCTTCTGGCGGACGGCGCTCGCCCTGCCGGTCACCGGCGGGCTGGCGCTGCGGGGCGACACCGACGGCCTCGTCCCCGCCGACCCGGCCGTCGGGCGCCGGATGGCGCTGGCGGGCGTGTTCCTGGCAGGCCACTTCGCCACGTGGATCCCGAGCCTGTCGTTCACGTCGGTCGCCTCGTCGGTCACGCTCGTCACCGCCCAGCCCGTGTGGGTCGCCCTGATCGCCCGGCGCCGCGGCGAGCACGTCCCGCCCGCGGTGTGGCGGGGCATCGGGGCCGCGCTGGTCGGCGTCGTGCTGCTCACCGGCGTCGACCTGGCGCTCACGCCCCGGGCGCTGCTCGGCGACGCGCTGGCGCTGGCCGGTGGCGTCCTGTCGGCCCTGTACCTGGTGGCGGGCGCCGACGTGCGCCGGGTGACCGGCACCGCCGTCTACACCACGTGGTGCTACGGCACCGCGGCCGCGGCGCTGCTGGTGGTGTGTCTGGTCGGCCGGCAGGGCCTCGTCGGGTACGGCGCCGGCACGTGGTGGGCGCTGGTGGCGCTCACCGTCGGGCCCCAGCTGCTGGGCCACACGCTGGTGAACCGGGTGGTGCGGGCGCTGTCGCCCACGGTGGTGTCGGTGGCGATCCTGTTCGAGATCGTCGGCTCGACGCTCCTGGCCTGGGCGTGCTTCGGGGAGGTGCCGCCGGTGTCGGTCGTGCCGGCGGCGCTGCTCATCGGCGTCGGCGTGGTGGCGGTGACGCGCGCTCAGGGTGGCGAGGGCGCGATCCCTGCCGACTGACCAGCGGTTACCTTGTCGGCCCGATGTCTGGCGCTCCCGCGGTCGCGGTTACGGTGGCCGGGGCGCCTGCGGGTGCGACCGACCGGTGGGCCTGGGTGCGCCCGTGGCACGTGGGGGTCGTCGGCGGCGTGCTGGCGCTCGGGATCGTGCTCGGGCGGCTGCTGGTGCCGGCCGACGGCGACATCTCCCGCTTCGTCGTGGCGGGCGACAACTTCGCCGACCCCGCCACCGTCGACCCGCCGATCCACGTGTACGAGGACTCGTGGGGCTACGACGGCCAGTTCTTCTGGCGCCTCGCCGTCGACCCGTTCGAGTGGGACCTCGACCGGCCGCAGCACGGCCTGGTATTCGACTCCGCCTACCGCCCACCGCGCCTCGGCTACCCGCTGCTGGCCTGGGCGCTCGCCGGCGGGCACGGCCCCTGGGTGGCGACGACGCTGGTGGCGGTCAACGTGCTCGCCTGCGGTGCCGTCGCCTGGCTGGGGGCGGTGATCGCCCGGCGCGCCGGGCGGTCGGCGGCGGCCGGGCTGCTGGTGGCGTCGACGCCGGGCCTGGTGTTCGCCCTGGCCCGTGACCTGTCCGACGCCGTCGCCCTCGCCTTCGTCCTGGCCGGGGTGGTGGCGGTGCAGCGGGGCCGGTGGGGCTGGGCGACGCTGGCGTGGGCGGGGGCGGTCGCCACGCGGGAGCAGGCGCTGGTCGTGGTGGCCGGCTACGGGCTCTGGCGGGTGGTCGACCTGGTCCGGTCGGGGGCCGGGCCCCGACCGCGGCGCCGACCGTGGCGCCGCCTGGGCGCGGCGGACCTGCCGTGGCTGGTGCCGCCCGGGATCGTCGTGGCGCTGCAGGCGCTGGTGTGGGCCCGGACCGGCGAGCTGCCGGTCGCCGCCGCCCAGGAGTCGAACTTCACGTTCCCGTTCGGGGCACTGGGCCCGGCGCTGGGCGACTGGCTGCGCGGCGACGTCCCCGCCTGGGACGACATGGTCCCGTTCCAGTTCGCCCTGGCCGTGGCGCTGGTGGTGCTGGCGTTCCGCTGGGGGCGCACCGGCGCCGGCGCCGGCCTCGCCCCGGCGGACCGGTGGCTGCTGGTGTCGCTGGGCCTGGTCACCGTGATGGCGGTGTCGTTCGGCGAGCGGGTGTGGCAGGGCGCGTCCGACCTCCGCCAGGTCCTCGACGTCCTCGCCCTCTCGTGGGTGGTCGTGCTCTCGACCCCCCGCCGCCTCCCACCCTGGGTCCTCGCCGCCACCACCGTCGTCTGGCTCGGCACGGCCGCCTACCGCACCTACGCGATCTGACGTCTGACGTCTGACGTCTGACGTCCTGACGCCGAGGCCGGTGGCGAGGGCAGCGGGGCCCGGTGGGGCGGAAGGGGTGGCAGGGTGGCCCCGGGGCGCTCCCCACCGGGGCCCGGGGCCACCCACGGGTCAGCAGCTGGTGACCAGCGACCAGCTGTTGCCCGACCGGCGCAGCGACGTGGTGTCGCTCGTCAGGCCGATGTACTGGTTGCTGCCGGCGGCCCACACCCAGATCAGGAACTGCGTGGCGCGGCCGGCGGCCACGTGCGCCGAGTTCACCGCGGTCACGCACTCGGCCGGTGCGGGGCCGCCAGGGTCGGGCCGGCCGTTGACGGCCACCCGCAGCGGCTGCTGGAAGTGCTCGGCGAGGCGCTGCAGCTCGGCCGGTGGGGTGGACGGCGCGGTGGCGACGATCCGGTAGGTGCCCTGGAGCTTCTGCGTGCAGCCCAGCCCCGGGTCGGTGCAGTCGATCCACGAGTTGTAGAAGACACCCATGTCGCCGACGGCCTCGCCGTCGCCGGTGCACTGCCAGTCGGCGGGCGTGAGGTCGTCCTCGTACCAGGTGACCGGCGCCGACGTGGCGTTCTGGTCGTACCGGGCGGAGAAGGCGAGGCCACCCTGGGGTCCGCTGATCGTCCACCAGGTGGGCTCGCCCTGCGGGATCGCGTCGGGCTGCCCGTCGATCGGCACGCCGTTCGGCACCTGCGGCGATCGGAGGGTCATCCCGAAGGCCTCCCGGTTGAGGTCGAGGTGGGCCCGGACGTTGGGGATGGCGTGCACCCGCAGGTCGGTCGAGTTGTCGACGAACGTGTCGTAGAAGGTGTGGGTGTTCTGGGTGTTGGGCCCCGAGTTCGACCCGAAGTAGCTCCGGATCGCCCGCACCGGCCCGCTCTTGTTGACGATGAACGCGCCCTCCTCGTCGTTGAACGTGTTCTCGTTGCGGACGCAGAGGGCCTGGATGTCGTACTTGGCCCGGTCGATGATGTCGACGGTCGGCTTGCTGCCCTGGGTGAGGACGAGGCCGTCCATCAGCCAGCGGTCGGCGAAGTGCACCGAGTAGGTCGACCCGGTGGCGGTGCTGTCCTCGGGGTTGGGGCCGTCGGTGCGCTTGTAGGTGGCCTTGTAGTCGCCGCTGAGGAGCCGGAACCGGTAGTTGACGTAGTGGCGGCCAGCGCCCGGGTCGAGGCTGCCGTCGCTCGCGAACAGGTAGACGTAGCCGGTCGCGCCGGCGGTGACGGGGTCGTCGAGCCGGACCTCGACGGGCGCGCCCGTGGTCCCGGCCGGGTTGCCGAGGCTCCCTCGCGGACCGCCGGCGTCCCGGGCCATGAAGACGAGCTCGTCGTCGGCGTCGAAGGCGGGGTCGGTGTCGGGCCCGGTGAACGTGCCGGGGTCGGCGTAGACGTTGATCGGCACGTTGATCGACGAGCCGTAGAACGTCTGGCTGGTGGGCAGGTCGTAGACGGTGGCCACGTTGGTGTCCTTCCGCTCGTCGACCTGCACGGGGATCTGCTGCCAGCCGCTGCCGGTGGCGGCGAACCCGACGATCCGGCCGGGTGCGGTGCCCGCGAGCTCGGTGACCCGGGCCCCGGTGAGGACGACGGGCTCGGCGGGCCGGTCCAGCGTCGACCCCGTGGTCTGGGCCGACGCCGGGACCGGTCCCGTCGCCCCGAGCGTGACCGTGGCGGCCATCGACGCCGCCAGCGCGAGCGCGGTGGCGCCCCTGCTCCGTGCTCTCATGCTTCCCCCCAGAAGTCAATCCAGGGCGAATACTAGAACGTCGGGGTCAATAAAACCCCATCAACGCGCCACGACGGTCAGACCGGTGGTCGGCCCGACCGTCGCGGCGGGGCGCGGCGTGCGCCCGGGCGTCGTGGGTGCCGTCCGTCAGGCGGCGTCGGCGAGCGTCATCCGCGTGGCCTTGTAGCCCTTCGGGATGAGGATCTGGTCGAAGACGAAGTGGTGGGACCGCTCCATGACGTCGG
>DATCLV010000431.1:0-19861 GCA_036563745.1 Acidimicrobiales bacterium
GCGTTCAGCCACGTGGCGCTGTCGACCAGCGCCACGTGGCTGAACGCCTGCGGGAAGTTCCCGAGCATCCGGCCCGCCACCGGGTCGTACTCCTCCGACAGCAGCCCCACGTCGTTGCGCAGCGCCAGCAGGCGCTCGAACAGCGCCGTCGCCTCCTCGACCCGCCCGGTCAGCGCCAGGCAGTCGGCCAGCCAGAACGTGCACAGCAGGAAGGCGCCCTCCTTCCCGCGGAGCCCGTCGACGGCCTCGTCGGGCAGGTAGCGCCACACGAACCCGGAGCTGTCGGTCAGCTCGGTGGCGACCGCGTCGACCGTCGCCCGCACCCGCGGGTCGTCCGGCGGCAGGAAGCCCGTGAGCGGCACGAGCAGCAGCGCCGCGTCCAGCGCCTTCGACCCGTACGACTGCACGAACACGCCCCGCTCGTCGACGCCGTTGGCGCACACGTCGGCGTGGATCTCGTCCCGCAGCGCCCGCCAGCGGTCGACCGGGCCGTCGAGCCCGAAGCCCTCCACCGACCGCGCCGCCCGGTCGAAGGCCACCCACGCCATCACCTTCGAGTGCGTGAAGTGCCGCCGCGGCCCCCGCACCTCCCAGATGCCCTCGTCCGGCTCCTTCCAGGCGCCCTCCAGGTGGTCGAGCAGGGCCTTCTGCAGCTCCCACGACTCCGCCGACGCCTCCAGTCCCGCGCGCCGGGCCGCCCACAGGGCGTCGAGCACCTCGCCCCACACGTCGAGCTGCAGCTGGTTGGTGGCGGCGTTGCCCACCCGGACCGGCCGCGACCCCTCGTAGCCCGGCAGCCAGGGCAGCTCGTACTCGTCGAGCCGCCGCTCGCCCGCCGGCCCGTACATGATCTGCAGCGACGCCGGGTCGCCGGCCACGGCCCGCAGCAGCCAGTCACGCCAGCGCTGCGCCTCCTCTGTGTAGCCCGCCTCCAGCAGCGTCAGCAGGGTGAACGTGGCGTCGCGGAGCCAGCAGCAGCGGTAGTCCCAGTTGCGCTCGCCGCCGATCGTCTCCGGCAGCGACGTGGTGGCGGCGGCCACGATCCCGCCGGTCGGGTGGTAGGTGAGACCCTTCAGCACCACCAGCGACGAGCGGACGGCGTCCTCCCACGGCCCCTCGTAGGCGCAGTGGCCCACCCAGCGCTGCCACTGGCGCTCGGTGCGGGCCATCGCCGCGAACGGGTCGATCGCTTCGGGCACCGGGTGGTGCGACGGGTGCCACTGCAGCTCGAACGGCACCCGGTCGCCCTCGCCCACCGAGAACGTGGCGGTCGTGTGGCGGTTCTCGCCCCGCAGCGCCACCGGCGTGGTCAGCACCAGGGCGTCCGGGCCGGCCACCGCCCGCCAGCGGCCCTCGACGGTCCGCACCCACGGGACGATCGAGCCGTAGTCGAACCGGACGATCAGCTCCAGCCGCATCGGCACCCGCCCGCGCCGACCCTCGACGATGCGGAGCAGGTTGGGCCGCTCGTCGCGCAGCGGCATGCCGTCGATCAGGGCGACCGTGCCGTCGTCGGTCTCCCACACGGTCTCCAGCACCAGCCCGGCCCGGTAGCGGCGGGTACAGCGCCGGATCGGCGACGCCGGAGCGATCAGCCAGCGGCCGTGCTCCTCGGTGCCGAGCAGCGCAGCGAAGCAGGCGGGGGAGTCGAAGCGGGGGAGCGCCAGCCAGTCGATCGACCCGTCCTTGGCGACGAGTGCCGCCGTCTCCGTGTCGCCGAGCAGGGCGTAGTCCTCGATGGGGGCGGGCACCCCTTGGTTCTACCCGCCCGGGCGCACCGCCGGGCCGCTGCCCGCCCAGCCCGCGCGGCTCAGCCCTCGACGAGGTGCAGCGAGAAGGTCGCCGTGAACGACCCGCCCGGCGGCACCCGGTGGCCGTCGCCGGTGACCAGGGCGTTCACCGGGGCGGTCATCGGCTCCAGGCAGACGAACGCCTCGCCGGCCGGCGCGAACACCTGGGCCCACGGGTACCCCTCGTCGAGGTGGACCTCCAGGCGGCGCCCGCCGCCCTCGATGCCCAGCGTGCGGTCGTCGCCCGCCAGCACGTAGAGGTCGTCGAACGTGCGGTCGCCCAGCGGCTCGGCCTCGGCCGCCTCGGCCACCGCCTCCCCGGTGGGCAGGCCGTCGTCGAGGCACAGGTGGTGCCGACGGTCGGGGAGCCGCAGCACCAGGTCCCCGCGGGCCACGCCCGGCAGCTGCAGGTAGGGGTGGAACCCGAACGACACCGGCACCGGCCGGTCGCCGGTGGCCCGCAGCGTCGTGGCGACGGTGAGCGCCGTCCCCTCGACGGCGACGTCGAGCGTGAGCGTGTGGGGGAACGGGAACGCGGCCAGCAGGTCGGGGGCGTCGTAGGCGAACGTGGCCCGCAGGGCGGCTTGCCCGGCCGCCTCCACCTCCCAGCCCGGCCGGTCGACGATCGTGCCGTGGATCGGCAGCCCGTTGGGGTCGGTGGTGAGGTCGAGCCCCTCCAGGTCGACGACCACGCCGTCCACCGAGTAACGCCGACCGGCCAGCCGGTTGGCCCACGGGGCCAGCAGCGGCAGGCCCCGCATCTCGTCGACCTCCCGGCCCGGGGCGCGCGCCGGCGCCAGCAGCTCGTCGCCCGAGGGCAGGTGCCGCAGCGAGCGACCCAGCATCCCCTGGCCCGGCAGGAAGGTGGCCTCCAGCTCGCCGGAGGCCACCTTCACCTCGTCGTGCACGTCTCCCACGCCGCAGGCGTACCCCGGTGCCCGGGGCCGCCAATCACACGTGGAGGCCGCACTCCGTCTTCTCTCGGCCCGCCCAGCGGCCCGACCGGGGGTCGTTCGGGTCGGTGGGCTTCTGCGTGCAGGGCTGGCACCCGATCGACGTGTACCCCTGCCGCAGCAGCGGGTTGAT
This sequence comes from Acidimicrobiales bacterium, assembly GCA_036563745.1. Classification (GTDB taxonomy): domain Bacteria; phylum Actinomycetota; class Acidimicrobiia; order Acidimicrobiales; family VFJN01; genus DASXTK01. The sequence continues at coordinate 2,877 of DATCLV010000431.1, forward strand.
CGGGATGTCGTGGTCCTCGATGTAGCCCTGCACGTCGAGGTCGGTCCAGTTGGCGATCGGGTTGATCTTCACCAGGCCCCGCAGGTCGCGGGCGACGATCGGGGCGTTGGCCCGCGACGGCGCCTCCTCGCGGCGCAGGCCGCTCATCCACGCCGCCTTGCCGGCCAGGGCCCGGTCGAGCTGCCCGACCTTCACCGCCGAGCAGCAGTTCTCCGGGTCGACCTTCCAGAGCTCCTCGGCCTGCCGGGCGACGGTCATCATCTTGAGGTTCAGGCCGTAGCGGCGCCGAACCTCCTCGACCGTCTCCAGCGTCTCGGGGAAGTGGTAGCCGGTGTCGATGAAGACGACCTCGATGGCGGGGTCGACCTTCACGGCCAGGTCGATGAGGACGGCGTCCTGCATCGACGCGGCCAGCGACAGGTGGGGCGAGAACGTGTCGACCGCCCACTGGATGATCTTCGGGGCGCTGAGGCGCTCGAACTCCTTGTTGAGCTCGGCCAGCTCCTCGTCGTGCAGCTGGGGCACCGGGAGCGCGGGAGGTTCCACCAGGAAGCTCATGTCGGGCTCAGACCCCCGCGCACTCGCCGTCGCCGACCTCGCCCGAGAACGGGCCCGTCTCGTCGTAGTCGACGTAGTACTCCGGCGCCTCGTCGGGCTCGGGGAACACGTCGAACGACTTGAGCTCGGCGCCGAGCCCCTTGGCGCCGCCGGAGCGCTCGAGCCAGGCGCGGAACGTCTCGCCCGCCTCCCGCTCGTTGGCGAACCGCCGGACCAGCGCCACGGTGGCGTCGGGCGCCGCCTTGGCCGGCAGGCGGGTGGCCCGCTCACCGAAGTGGACCTGCGTCTGCCCCACGTAGCCGCCGAGCAGCATCTGGTAGCCGGGGGCGCTCTTGCCGTGGGCCCGGCGCTCGGCGCCGTAGAAGCCGATGTCGGCGATGTGGTGCTGGCCGCAGCTGTTGGTGCAGCCGGAGATGTTGATGCGCAGCCCGCCCACCTCGGCCAGGCCCTCCTCCTCCAGCTTCTCGCCGATGGCGGAGGCGAGGCCCCGGCTCTGGGTGACGGCCAGGTTGCAGGTGTCGGCGCCCGGGCAGGCGACCACGTCGCGCACCAGCTCGGCGCCGGGGTCGGCCATGCCGATCTCGTTCAGGCGCTCGTAGAGCTGGGGCAGCTGCTCCTCGGTCAGGCCCCGGAAGGCGACGTTCTGCCGGTTGGTGAGCCGGACCTCCAGGCCGAAGTCCCGCTGGATCGACGCCAGCGCCCGGAACTGCGCCGAGGTCACGTCGCCGAGGCGGGCGTAGGCGACCGCCGAGACCGTGCCCTTGGCCGAACCCCGCACCACGTTCGACGTCTCCCAGTGCCGGTAGGCGGCCTCGGGGCCGTCCTTCGGCTTGCGGGTGATGGTGACCGGCGTGCCCTGGCCGATGGCCGTGGGGACCACGCCCTCCAGCGTGCCGGCCGGGGCGTCGCCCGCCTTCTCGACCTCCTCGGGGATCCCGCCGGGCCACGACGACGACGCCACCAGCAGGCGGCGCTCCTTCAGCACCCGGGCCTGGACCTCCTCCCAGCCCATGGTGTCGACCAGCCACTTCATGCGGGCCCGCAGCTTGTTGTCGCGGTTGCCGTGGTTGTTGAACACCCGCAGCACGGCCTCGATGGTGGCGAGGAGCTGGTCGCGGGGCGTGAACTCCTCGAGGGCCAGCGCCGGGTGGGGGTTGGCGCCCAGGCCGCCGGCGACGAACACCTTGAAGCCGGCCTCGACCGTCCCGTCCTCGTGGGTGCGGGTGGTGGCGACGACGCCGACGTCGTTGAACATGGCCTGGCCGCAGTCGGTGTCGCAGCCGGAGAAGTTGATCTTGAACTTCCGGGGCAGGCGCTGGCCGAGCGGGTTGCGGACGAAGTGCCGGTAGGTGGCCTCGGCCCACGGCGAGATGTCGAGCTTCTCGTGGGGGCACACGCCGGCGAAGTGGCAGCCCATCACGTTGCGGACGGTGTCGCCGCACGCCTCGCGGGTGGTCAGCCCGGCGTGGGCCAGCTTCCGCATGACCTCGGGGACCTTCTCCAGCTGCACGTAGTGGAACTGGACGTTCTGCCGGGTGGTGATGTGGCCCCAGCCGCGGGAGTAGTCGTCGGCGATGTCGGCCAGGAGGTCGAGCTGGTGGGGGAGGATCCCGCCGTAGGGGATCTTCACCCGGACCATCTGGTTGTGGCCGCCCTGGCGCTGCCCGTAGATGCCGTTGTTCAGGCGGAAGATGCGGAACGCATCCTCCTCCAGATCGCCGGCGAGGTAGCGGGCCAGGATGGTCTCGAACTTGTCGGCGTCGGCGAGCGTGCCGCTGTCGACCTCGAGGGCGTTCGGTTGGGGCATGTGGGCGCCTGCTCCCTGGACGATGACGGTCGTGGCGTAGTGAAAGCTGACTGGCGCGATCGGGAATCGAGTCTAGGAGAGCAAACCTGACCGATCCACTCGACATTCCCGCCGGCGTCCCGAGCCCTCCCCGTCCGGCCATCAACCCGGGCGCGGAGGCCAGCGTTTACTGTGCGACGCATGGCTACCACGGACAGTGGTCCCGTGAGCGACGTCGTGCAGCGCGGCGGTCCGGTGGGTGCCGGTCCGGCGGACGGTGGCCCCCTCGACGGCGGTCACGGCGAGCGCGGCGGGGCCGGTGGGATCGGTGGGAGCGCCGGTGCCCGCCCGGCCCGACGCCGGCGGTCGGCCGCGCCCCACGCCCTCCCGGCGCTGTCGACCGGGAGCTACCTGCTGCCCGAGCCCGGGGCCGGGGCACGCTCGCGGCGGTGGCTCGTCGTCGTGCTCCCGGCGGTCGTCGGGGCCGTGCTCGTCGCCCGGTGGACCGTGGCGGCCGGCGCCCCGCCCCTCGTCCTCGACGACCTGCGGGCCGAGCTGTGGTCGACCTGGAGCTACCGGCTCAGCGGCGCCGGCTCTACCTCGTACCCGATGGCCCGCGCCCTCGACGCCGGGGTCGCGCTGGTGGCGGGCACGGGGGCCCGGGCCACGCCGTCGCTCACCGCCCTGAGCGCCGCCTACGCGGCCGCGGCCACCGCCTGGCTCGCCCGGAGCCTCCTCCTCCGCCCGATGGCCACCCTCTTCGCCGGCCTGCTGGCGGTGGTCAACCCGGTCGTGCTGTGGACCCTGCCCGACCCCGTGCCGCTGCTGGCCGTCGGCGTGGCGTCGACGATCGCCGCGCTGCTACGGGCCGCCACCCGGGTGGACCGTGCGGGTCAGGCCGTCCGGGCCGGTCGGGCCGACCGGGCCGGTGGGGCCGGGGGCACGGCCGACGTCGGCGTCGCTCCCGGCGCGCCGTTCGGCTCCGGGGCCGCCCGGGGTCGCCCCGTGCCGCTCGCCGTCGCCCTCCTGTCCCTCCCGCTGTCGGCGCTGGCCGCCGAGCCACTGCTGCTCGCCGGCCTGGCCGTGGCCGCCCCGCCGGTGGCCGGGGCGTTCGCCGTCGTGGAGGGCCGGGCGTCGGTCGGCCGGCTGCTCCGGTTCCTGGCCTGGGCCCTGCCGCTGGGCGTGGTGGCGTCGCTGTGGTGGCTGGTGCCCGCGGTGCTCACCTGGTCGCCGTGGCGGGAGGGGATCGACCTCCGGCCCGGCGGCCTGGCGACCGCGCACCTCGTCGCCCTGGTGGTGCCGCTCGGGGCGCTGGGTGCCGCCGCCGTGGTCGACCGGCGCCTGGCGCGCTCGGAGGTGCTCCGCCGCACCGGCCACCGGCGCGGCCGGGTCGTCGCCGCCGACGTGGTGACAGCCGTGGGCGCGGTCGCCGTGCTGGCCGTCCCGTTCCCGCTGTGGACCGCCGCCGTGAGCGGCGACACCGGTGAGCTCGCCGTCGGCCCCGGGATCCGCGTCGGGTCCGACTCGGCGTCGGGCGCCGCCGGGGCCACGCCCGCCATGGCCGCCACAGCCGGCTCGGCCGCCACGCCCGACGACGCCTGGCCCGACCTGGCCGCCGCCGTCGACGGGTCGCCCGTCGCCGGGAAGGTGCTGCTCCTGCCGCTCGCCGACGTCGCCACCGACGGCGACGGGCCCGCCCGGCTCCTGCGCCGGCCGGTCCTCCAGCGGCCGACCGACCCGCTGTTCCGCCTGCCCGCCGCCGTCGACGCCCTGCTGCGCCGGGCCGAGCGCCTCGCCGCCGCGGGCGACGCCGAGGAGCTGGCCCTCGTCCTCGACGACCTCGGCGTGTCGCACCTGGTGATCACCGACCGGGCCCCCGACGAGGTGCGGGCCACCGCCGCCCGCCTGCGGGGCTGGCGGCCCGCCGGGCGGTTCGGCGTGGCCGACGTCGTCGAGCGCGTGCGGACGGCCCCGCTGCTCGACGCCGTGGCGGCCGAGCCCGACGGCACCCCGCCCCGGATCGCCTGGGCCCGCCACGCCGCCGGCCACTACGAGGTCGACGTCGTCGCCGCGCCCGGCGCTGGACCGTTCGTCCTGCGCCTCGCCGAGACCTACGGGCCCGGCTGGACCGTCGAGGGCCTCCCGGGGTCGTGGTCGGCGCGCCACGGCCTCGTCGCCGGCTATGCCAACGGCTGGCGGATCGAGGGCGAGGGCCGCGCCACGCTCCACCTCCGCCACCAACCCACCCGGTGGTCGGCGTGGGCCGCCTACGCGTCGCTGGCCGCGCTCGCCGTGGCGGCGCTGGTCACCGCCGCTCCGTACCTACGCCGCTTCGACGACGCGACCCCGGCGGCTCCCCCGGGCGACGGCAGCGAACACCCCCGGAGACCGTGATCGCTCACCCGTCGCGGGCGTGGCCCCGCCCCCGGAGGGACGAGGCCACGTGGGTGTGGTGACGCGCACCTTACAGGATCAATGCGGTGCGCGCTTGTCAACCAGCTCCGCAACACGGAAAGCGAGATCCAGCGACTGTCGCCCGTTGAGGCGGGGATCGCACATCGTCTCGTACCGGTGGTCGAGGTCGGCGTGCCCCAGGGCGTCGCCGCCGCCGATGCACTCGGTCACGTCCTCGCCGGTCAGCTCGATGTGGACGCCGCCCGGCCAGGTGCCGGCCTCCTCGTGGGCGGCGAAGAACCCCGCCAGCTCGGTCATCACGTCGTCGAAGTCGCGGGTCTTGCGGCCGGTGTCGGAGGTGAAGGTGTTGCCGTGCATCGGGTCGCACGCCCACACGACCGGGTGGCCGGCGTCGCGGACCGCCCGCAGCAGCGGCGTCAGCTTCTCCTGCACCAACCCGGCGCCCATGCGGGAGATCAGCGTGAGCCGGCCCGGCACCCGGTCCGGGTTGAGCCGCTCGCACAGCTCCAGCACCTCGTCGGCGGTGGCCGTGGGGCCCACCTTGCAGCCGACCGGGTTGCCGACGCCCCGGAGGAACTCGACGTGGGCGCCGTCGGTCTGGCGGGTGCGCTCGCCGATCCAGAGCATGTGGGCCGAGCAGTCGTACCAGTCGCCGGTCAGCGAGTCCTGCCGGGTCAACGCCTCCTCGTAGCCGAGGATGAGGGCCTCGTGGCTCGTGAAGATGTCGACCTCGTGGAGGTTGGGCTGGCTCTGCGTGTCGATGCCGCACGCCCGCATGAAGCGCATGGCCCGCTCGATGTCGTCGGCCAGCCGCTCGTACCGGCGGCCCGCCGGGCTGGAGGCCACGAACTCCTGGTTCCACTGGTGGACCCGGCCCAGGTCGGCGAAGCCACCCTTGGTGAAGGCCCGGAGCAGGTTCAGCGTGGCCGCCGACTGGTGGTAGGCCTGCACGAGCCGCCGCGGGTCGGGCACGCGGGCCGACTCGTCGGGGTCGCTGCCGTTCACCATGTGGCCCCGGAACGACGGGATCTGCCGCCCGTCGACGTTCTCGAACTCGGACGAGCGGGGCTTGGCGAACTGCCCGGCGATGCGGCCGACCTTGATGACCGGCACCCCCGTCGAATAGGTGAGCACCACCGCCATCTGCAGCAGGACCTTGAGCTTGTCGCGGATCCCGTCGGCGGAGAACGAGTCGAACGACTCGGCGCAGTCGCCCGCCTGCAGCAGGAACGCCCGGCCGTGGGCGACCTCCGCGAGGTCGGCGGTCAGCGCCCGGGCCTCGCCGGCGAACACCAGCGGCGGCACGGCGGCCAGGTCCTTCAGGACACGCTCGAGGGCTTCGGGATCGGGCCACGGCGGCTGCTGCGCGGCCGGCCGGAGGCGCCAGGTGGAGGGGGACCAGGTCTCGGTCACGGCGTACCAGCCTGGCGGGGCGCCCGGTCGACCGCAAAGCCGGTTTCGCGCGCCCCGTGGCACGGCCGGTGCGAACCCGCCGCTGCACCGGGTCGGACAGGGCGCGCGGGGCGCGCCACGGCCGCAGACGCGAGCCAGCCGCCCCCCGGGCGGGCAGGGGGCGGCTGGCGATGCGGGGAGCCGGGGGGCGGGAGCCCGGCCTCCCCTCTGGGACGCGGAGCCATCGGCGTCGACGGGCGCTCGGTCGTCAGGGGGAGTGACGGCCTATGCGGCGCTCGAACGGGCGAGCGCCTCTTCCCGGACCGCTTCGACGGCCCGCTTCACCAGACGTCGAGCAGCCTCGGCGGTGACCCCGAGCTCCTCGCCGACCTCGCGGTAGCTGCGCTTCCGGCCGTCGGTCAGGCCGAACCGCTGCTCCACCGCATAGCGGGCACGGGAGTCGAGCACACCGAGGAGGTCGTGGAGGTCCTGCTCCTCCTCACGGTCGATGAGCACCTGCTCGGGGGTGGGGACATCGGCCGCCAGCAGGTCGACCAGCTCGCTGCCGTCGTCGTCGCCGACCGGGCGGTCGAGCGACGTGGGCGTGGTGAGCCGGTACAGGCGGGCGTTCTCGTCGTCCAGCTCCTCGCCGTCGCCGGCCACCTGGCGGAGGGCGGCCCGCAGGGATGCGGACCGATCGCCCGGCAGACGGACCAGACTGGCCTTCTGATCGAGGGCCCGGCCGATGGCCTGCCGGATCCAGAAGGTGGCGTAGGTGGAGAACTTGAAGCCCTTGCGCCAGTCGAACTTGTCGACGGCGTGCTCGAGGCCGAGGTTGCCCTCCTGGATGAGGTCCAGGAGCTCCATGGAAGGGGGGAGGGGATAACGGCGAGCGATGCTGACGACGAGCCGCAGGTTCGCCCGGATGAACCGGTCCTTGGCCTCGGCGGCATCCTTCACGGCCTTGCGCAGCTCACGACTGCGTTCGCCCGCGTCGATGCGAGCCTGGGCGGCACGCCCTCGCTCAATGGTCTGCGACAGCTCGCGCTCCTCGCTGGCGGTGAGGAGGGGCACAAGGCCGATTTCGTTCAGGTATTGACCCACGGAATCACTCATCTCGTATCCGTCAACCAGGATTACCAGCAAGTGATTCCCCGGCTAGGCCGGTTTTCAATCCGCGCGAAGCGGAAAGGAGACATACATGCAGGTGCCGGTGCTGTTGACCGATCCACCGGTGACCGATGTCACCCAGTACCGGGAACTGGGAGGAGGCCAAGGGTATCGCCGAGCGGCCAGTTTGGGTCCCGGAGCCACGATCCAGGAGGTGATCCTCTCCGGATTGCGGGGTAGGGGTGGTGCCGGATTTTCAACTGGCCGTAAATGGCTATCCGTACGGCAGGCCGCGCGCTCCGTGGGGGAGTTCAATCGGGCATTTGTCGTGGCCAACGGGGCTGAAGGAGAGCCCGCAACCTTCAAAGATCGGGCCTTGATGCGGGCCAATCCATACGCGGTGATCGAGGGCGTTGCCATTGCGGCGTTCGCGGTCGGAGCGGAGCGCGCGTTCGTCGCGGTCAAGGAGCGGTTCGAGCGCGAGACCGAGCGGCTGGCGCAGGCGATCGAGGAGCTGACCGACGCCGGGATGATCGGCGACGTGCCGATCCAGGTGGTGCTCGGGCCCGATCACTACCTCTTCGGTGAGGAGACCGGCCTGCTGCAGGTCGTCGAGGGCGACGCCCCGCTGCCCCGCAACATCCCGCCCTACCTGCACGGGCTCTTCGCCACGACCCCGGCCGAGGGGTGGAGCGCCCCGCCCGGCGGCGTGGCGACCGAGTTCGCGGCGTCGAACCCCACGCTCGTCAACAACGTCGAGACGCTCGCCACGGCCGCCCAGGTCCTCGCCCGGGGGCCCGAGTGGCACCGGTCGCTCGGCACCGAGCGGTCGCCCGGCTTCGTCATCGCCACCGTGGTCGGCGACGTGGCCCGCCCCGGGGTGGGGGAGGTCGAGCTGGGAACACCGCTGCGGGAGGTGATAGATCGGGTCGGTGGTGGGCTGGCGCCGGGGAGCCGGGAGGTGAAGGCCGTGCTGTCCGGGGTGTCGAACCCCGTGATCACCGGCGACCAGCTCGACGTCCCCTGCAGCTACGAGGGCATGGAGGCCCTCGGCACCGGGCTGGGCGCGGCCGGGTTCGTCGTCTACGACGAGTCGACGTCGATGGTCGAGGTGGCCCAGCTCGTGTCCCGCTTCCTCTACGTCGAGTCGTGCGGGCAGTGCCCGGCCTGCAAGCTGGGCACCGGCGCCATCACCGAGCAGCTCGACGCGCTCGCCGCCGGCGGGGCGACTCCCGACGACCTCGACGTCATCGCCTACCGGCTCTCGACGGTGACCGACGGCAACCGCTGCTACCTGCCGGTCGAGGAGCGCCGGGTGATCTCCAGCATCCTCCAGGCGTTCCCCGAGGACGTCGCCGCCGCGCTCGCCGGCGAGGGGCCGGCCCGGCGGGGCCTGGTGCTGCCCAAGATCGTCGACCTCGCCGACGGGCAGGTCGTCTACGACGAGGCGCAGGCCCGGAAGCGGCCCGACTGGACCGTCGCCGAGCCCGTCGCCGATCCCGAGGAAGGGACGCCCGCCCCGTGACCACCCGCCGACCGTCGGTCGCGACCAGCGAATAGCGTGAGGCCGTGACCCGCCGGTTCCGCCCTCCGACGCGCGCCCCGGGCCCGTGAGCGAGCGCCTCGGGATCTTCGGCGGCACCTTCGACCCGCCGCACGTCGGGCACCTCGTGACCGCGGTCAACGTCCGGCACGAGCTGCGGCTCGACCGCGTCCTCCTGGTGGTCAGCGGACAGCCGTGGCAGAAGATCGGCACCCGTGTCATCAGCGACGCCGAGGACCGCTTCGCCATGGTCGAGGCCGCGGTCGGCGACGTCGAGGGCATCGAGGCCAGCCGGATCGAGGTCGACCGGCCCGGCATGTCGTACACCGCCGACACGCTGGCCGAGCTGGCGGCGACCACGCCCGCGCCCGAGCTGTTCGTGATCCTCGGCGCCGACGCGGCCGCCGGGATCATGACGTGGGAGCGCGTCGAGGAGGTCCGTGAGCTGGCCACGATCGTCGTGGTCGACCGGCCGGGCACCCGCGACGTCGAGGCGCCGCCCGGCTGGTCGTGGGTGCACGTGGAGGTGCCCCGGCTGGAGGTGTCGAGCACCGACCTGCGGGCCCGGGTCGTCGACGGCCGGCCCCTCGACTACCTGCTGACCCCCGAGGTGATCGACTGCATCGAGGCGCGGGGCCTGTACCGGGAACGGGTGTCGCCGTGACCACGTCGCCCACGTCGCCGACCTCGCCGACGCCGGCCGACCAGCGGGCGACCGGGTCCTCGGGGGACGAGGTGACGGGGTCGCCGTCGTCGCCCCCGTCGTCGCCGCCTCCGTCGCCGTCGTTGCCGTCGCCGTCGTTGCCGTCGCCGCCGTCGTCACCGTTGCCGTCGCCGCCGCGCCGGGCCAGCAAGCGGGGCCGGGCCGCCGCCCGTCGCCGCGCCGCCCGGCGGGGTCCCGAACCGGTTCCCGAACCACCCAAGCCCCCGCCCGAGGTCGAGATGCAGGTGAACGAGGATCCCGCCCCCGATCCACGCGACGGGGTGGTGGGGGAGTTCGTGGGGTTGGTCAGCTCCGGGGGTCTTGCCGCCGTCGCCCCGGCCACGCCGTCGTCGCCACCGTCCCCACCGTTCCCGCCGTCCGGCGGGACGCCGGGCGTGGCGACCGCGGCGCCGCCCGAGCCCCGGCCCGACCCGTTCCCGACCCCCGAGGACGGGAAGGCCCGGCGGTCGCGACGGGCCCGGCGGGGGTCGCGGCGCGCCCGATCGCCCGAGGCCCGGAAGATCGTCGTCCGGCGGCGGGTCGTGGCCGGCGCGATGGCTGTGCTGGTCCTGGTGGGCGTCGGCCTCGTCGTGGTCGGCCTCGACCGGGTGCGGGGCAGCACCGCCGGCACCTACGTCGACGAGAGCCTCCGACCCGACGAGCCCGGCTACGTCGCCCTCGTCACCCCCACACCCACCATGCTGCTGCTCCAGACCGACGCCGACGGCGGCCTGGCCGGGGTGGCGCTGCTGGCGCTGCGGGCCGAGGACGAGGGCGGCTCGGTCGTCCTGATCCCCGTCGCCACGCAGGCCCCCTTCGCCGAGGAGGGCACCGACCTCCTCGACGTCTACGCCGACGGTGGCGCCGACACCGTCGCCACCCAGCTCGAGCTCATGCTCAACATCGCCATCGGCGACACCGTCGAGCTCGACCCCGACGGCTGGCGGTCGCTGGTGACCCCGGTCGAGTCGGTGTCGCTGGTGCTGCCCACCCCGGTCGGCGACTTCCCGGCGGGGCGGATCGACGTCGCCGCCACCGACGTCGGCCGGTTCCTCGCCGCCCGCGACGTCGACGAGAGCGAGCTGGCCCGGCTCGACCGCCAGGAGCTGTTCTGGAACGAGTGGCTGCCGCTGGTCGAAGCCGGCGGCGACGACGCCCTGCCCGGCGAGTCCGACGTCGGCATCGGCCGGTTCGTGCGGGGCCTGGCCCGCGGCGACCACGAGGTCGTGGGGCTGCCGGTCGCCCCGGTGCAGCCGTCGGACGCCGAGCTCTTCGAGGTCAGCGAGGACATGGCGGCCGAGCTGATCGCCCGCGAGGTGCCGTTCCCCCAGGAGCCCAGCGTCGGGTCCCGGGTGCGGGTCCGCCTGCTCAACGGCACCGACGACCCCGATCTCCTGGCCCGTGCCGCGGCCCCACTCGTGGCCGCCGGTGCGGAGATCGCCCTGACGGGTAATGCGGACTCGTTCGACGAACCGGAGACACGGATCACCTATGGCAGACCGCGACTGCGGCAGAAGGCCAATAACCTGCGGAACGCCCTGGGCGTCGGTGAGGTCGAGCAGGACGACGCGGAGAACGTGGAACCGGCTGATGAAGCCGACCGCATCGATGTCACAGTGGTGCTGGGCGCGGACGCGCCCGACGTGATCAGGAGGTTGGAGAGAACTGGCTGAGACGACGCAGGAGCGGGAGGATGCTCGACGGCTGGCCGTGGTGGCGGCCCGGGCCGCCGATTCGAAGGGTGCCAGCGATGTCGTGATCCTCGAGGTCGGGGACGTGCTGGTGGTGGCCGATGAGTTCGTCATCGCCTCCGCCGCCAACGACCGGCTCGTGCGGGCGATCGTCGACGAGGTCGAGCGCCAGGTGGCCGAGGCCGACCTTCGGGGCAACACGAAGCCGCTGCGCATCGAGGGCCGCGACGAGCGGCGCTGGGTGCTGATGGACTACGGCGACGTCGTCGTGCACGTCTTCCTCCAGGAGGTGCGCGACTACTACGAGCTCGAGCGCCTGTGGGCCGACGTGCCCCGGGTCGAGTGGGCCGAGGCCGCGGTCCACCCCTGATGCCCTGATCGCCCTGATGCCCTGATCGTTCCGGCGCCCGCGGCGCCCGCTACACGGCGATGAGGACGGCCGACACGCCGGCCACCGCCAGGCCCGTGCGCTGCACCGCGCTCATGTGCTCGCCCAGCCCGTAGCGGGCCAGCAGCACCGTGCCCGCCGGGTAGAGCGCGGTCAGCACCGACACCACCGACAGCAGCCCGTGGCTGAGGGCGAGCAGGTAGAAGACGTTGGCCGACGCGTCGAGGAGGCCGGCGCCGATCGCCGCCCCCGCCGCCTCCCGGGGCGGGGCCGCCCGGGTCACCCCGGCCAGGCCGAGGATCGTGAACAGCGTGACCGACGCCGTGCGGGCCCCGACCAGGGGCCAGATGCCGGTGCCGTCGCCGGCGCCGTTGAGGGCGACGAAGAAGAGGCCGAAGGCGACGCCCGCGGCGGTCGCGAGGGCGAGCACCTGCACGGCCGGCGTCCCCCGCGGCACGGCCGGGGACTCGTCGGCCGTGACCGTTCTCGCGACGTCACCGTCGGCGGCGTCGCGGGAGACCAGCGTGATCGCGAGCAGGGCGAGCGCGATGCCGGCCAGCGCCGCCACGCCCGGGCGCTCGCCGATCGCCAGCCCGGCGGCCACGGGGACCGCCGCCGACAGCAGACCGGCGATGGGCGCCACCACGCTCATGCTGCCGACCGAGAGGCCCTGGTAGAAGAGCGCGACGCCGACGGCGCCGACCAGACCGGCCCCGGCCCCGACGGCCAGCGCTCGGGCGGTGGCCTCGCCGCCGACCAGGGGTGCGGCGACCAGCATCAGCAGCAGGCCGACCACGTGCGACCACAGCACGACGGCCGTGGTCGGGGCGCGGCGGGAGGCGACGCCGCCGAGGAAGTCGCCGGCGCCGTAGGCCATGGCGGCGGTGAGCGCGAGGAGGGAAGCCATGCGGGGAAACAGGGGTTGATCGGTGTCCGCGGGGGCGTTCGTGCGGCCGTCGGTGCAGTGCACTGGACGCCCTGGTGCACTCTAGAGGACCGGTCAAGATCCTGCACCAGCCGGTCGGTACGCTGTACCGGTGCCCGATGCCGAAGCCACCGCCAACGCGGTCGCCCGCAACACCCGCCGCCTGCGGACGGCGAAGGGCTGGAGCCTCGACCAGCTCGCCGCCCGCAGCGGCGTGAGCAAGGGCATGCTCGTGCACCTCGAGCAGGCCCGCACCAACCCGAGCCTGGGGACGCTGTGCAAGGTGGCGGAGACCCTGGGCGTGTCGCTCGCCGCGCTGGTCGAGCTGCACGACCAACCGATGGTCGAGGTCATCGAGCCGGGGCAGTCGGTGCGGCTGTGGTCGGGCAAGGAGGGGAGCGCCGGCGACCTGCTGGCCGGGTCCGACGAGCGCGACCACGTCGAGCTGTGGCACTGGTCGCTGGCCACGGGTGACGGGCTGGGGTCGGAGCCGCACATGGAGGGCACGCGGGAGCTGCTCCACGTGCTGGAGGGGACGCTCACCCTGGTGGTGGACGACACGCCCTACACCGTCCGGGCCGGCGGCGCGGCCCTGTTCCACGCCGACCGCGCCCACCGCTACTGCAACGAGCACCCCGAACCGGTGCGGTTCGTGATGGTGGTGCTCACCCCACCCGTGTCGTGACGTCCGCACCTGCCCCCGAACGGGGAGCTCAGGTCCCCGGCTCGCGGGTAGGTTCGCCGCCGACGGGCAGCCCCATCGGGTTGTACCGCGGGATGGTGCCCGCCGCGGTCAACCGCCGGGCGACCGGCCGCAGCGCCGCCGCCAACCCGTCGACGTCCGCCCCCACGTAGGCCTCGGCGGCCAGGCGGTCGGTGGTGTCCTCGATCCCCTGGTGCGCCGCCCGGCCCGCCGCCGTCAGCACCCCGTCGCCGTCCAGCCAGCCCCGGGCCACCAGCGCCTCGGTGGCCGCCGACCACTGGTCGTCCGACCACTTGCGGGTCGTCCGCAGCAGCTCGGCGCCGTCGGGCCCGTAGGTGCCGGTCGCCGCCGCGAGGACCAGCGCCTCGCACGGCCCCACAAGGGCGGTGAGCAGGGCGGCGACGTGGCCGTCGCCCCGGTGCTCGCGCAGCACGGTGGCCGCCCACCACAGCCGGGCCAGCGGCCGGTCGGCGGGCGGAACGGGGACGGCCCGGTGGGCGGCGGCCAGCGGGCGCCCGGCGATCGGCGCCGCGGCCGCCAGGGGCACGGCCCGCTCCGCCGCGGCGACGACGTCGGGGTCCCGGTCGGCATCGTTGCCGAGCGCCCCGCGGAGGGTGGCGTCGGCCAGCTCGAACCGGGCCGCCAGCACGGTCTCGGGCGTGGCACGGGCCCAGGCGTCCGGCAGCGCCCGGGCCACCATCCCCGGCTCGAACACGTAGAAGGTCGCCGTCACGACGTCGGGCCCGACCGGTCCCAGCGGCGCCGCCCGGGAGGCGAAGTAGCCCATCCAGAAGCCCTTCAGGCCCACGGCGTCGAAGCGCGCCCGGGCGTCGGGGGCGAAGTAGACGACCCCGTGCACCGCCTCCAGGAGGCGCCACAGGTCCCGGGGCGAGGTCACGGCGTCAGGGTAGGGGCGACACGGGTTGGCCGGGTTCGCCGACGGCCCGCCGGGCCCGTCGCAGGCGGCCGCGGACCACGAAGAACCCGACGATCACGAGGATCAGGGCGCCGTGGGCGGCGGTGAGCACCACGCACGGCCACAGGAAGCCCACCTCCTCGACCTCGCCGCGGGAGCCCATGCAGTAGAGCGAGAAGTTGTACGACGTCTCGCCGGGCGCCCGGCTGTAGCTGTCGACCACGACGTACGGGTCGGGCTTGTCGTCCGGGCAGAACAGGGGCGCCGTGAGCTTCGCCTCGCCCGGCCAGATGCCGATCGTCACGATGCAGGTGAGCATCGACGCCGAGAACAGGAGGATGCCGACGAGGGCGCCGACGCCGAGGCAGGCCCCGCGTGGGGTCGTGGGCCGGTTCACGACCGCACCACCTCGATCAGGTCACCGGCGGCGGTGAAGCGGGCGGTGGCGCTGGCCCGGTCCGACTCGAGGCTCATCGAGATCGTCGCCGTCTCGTCGAGCGCGGTGGCCGAGATGCTGGTCACGTAGCCGTCGCGGTCGAACTCCGCGATGGCGGCGTCGGCCATCTCGTCGAGCCGGTCGAAGGCGACGGTCGACACGAGGATGGTCTCGGCGTCGAGGTCCACCTCGGCGCTCAGCCGGACCGGCACGACCCGCTCGACCGTGCCCCGGCGCACCGTGTAGGTGTCGAGGTTGACCGGGGTCACCGGGTCGCGCACGTCGACCACCACCAGCTCGTTCGGTGGGTTGATGGTCAGCGAGCGGAACGCGAAGTCCTCGACGCCGAGCCGGTCGGCGATCGCGTCCACCGCGTTCTGCGGCAGCTCCGGCGTGACGCCGCCGCCCCGCTGCTGGATGGTCCTGTTGAAGTCCTCGCGGTCGATGGTGCCGACGCATCCGCCGACGACCAGCGCGACACCACACGCGAGGACTGCCCTCGATGCCCGCCAGGGCAACCTGCTCCGCACGGCGGGGGAAGCTAGTCGAGGCGCTCGGCTGCGCGCCCACCCGCCGCGCGCGGTGCGCGATCCGGGGCGGGGCGGGGTCGGTCGGCGCCGCTCGGTCGCTCAGCAGCCGGCGGCGTCGAGGCGGGCGAGGAAGGTGCGGGCGCCGACCACGGGGACGCCGCGGTCGGCCACGCCGGCGGCCAGCGCCCGGTCGGACGTGACGACCTCGACGTCGGCGGGGTCGCCCAGGAGGTCCGCGGCGCCGCCGTCGGTCGCGCTGTCGTCCGGGAGGTCGGCACCCGGGGTGTCGCCCGGGTCGCCCGGGTGGCCGTCCTGGCCGCCCGGGCCGGCGGCGTCGAGCAGCTCCAGGATCCGATCGTCGGCGGCGTCGCGGCCCCGCCGGCGGGCGTAGACCACCTCGACGCCGTCGTGGGGGCCTTCGGGCAGGTCGGCCTGGGGCACGTCGAGCACCAGGACCACCGGCTGCCCGGTCGTCCCGGCGTAGCGCTGGAGCCGGGCCAGCAGCCGGCGCACCGCCCCGGGCCGGTCGCGCCACCAGCCGTCGGGCACCGAGCCCATCACGTTGTTGCCGTCCACGACCGTCGTCACCCGTCCCTCCTACCACCCGGTCGCCGCGGCCGACAGCACGCCGCGGCGACCGGGGTGGAGGAGATCGGGCCCGTCGGGCCGTTGGCTAGGTGGCTGCGGGCTTCTTGCGGGCGGTGACCAGGGCCGCGGCCGCCACGCCCAGGCTGGCGACGGCGACCACCAGGCTCACCGTGGCCAGGGCGCCACCGCTGTCGTCATCGTCGTCGGCGTCGGCCGGTGAGGTGGCCGCCGCGGCCTCGACGTCACCGGCGTCGTCGCCGGCGTCGTCCTCCTCGCCCTCGGGCGGCAGGAGCTCGAGGACCGGTGCCGGGTGCTCCGGCTCCTCCTGTCCCTCGACGGCCTCGTCGATCCAGGCGACCTCCTCACCGCTCGAGTACGTCTGGATGGCGGGGAACGCCACCTCGGTGACGTCCTCGGGGAAGTTGCCGCCCCGCACGGTGAACGTGTCGAACTGGTCGATGCCGATGCCCTCGCCCTGGGCGGTCCAGGTGACGGTGTCGACCACCTCGGTGACCTCCCGCCCGTAGATCTCGATCGGCTCGTCGAGCGTGCGGGTGGTGGTCTCCACGGTCCAGCCGGGCTTGGGCTGCACGCGGAACGAGCCCAGCGGCACATCCTCGGGCAGCTGCACCTGCAGCTTCGTGGTCGTGGCGTCGTCGCGCTCGTTGGGCACGGTGAAGACGAAGGCGCCGCTGCCGCCGGCGTGGACCTCGCCGGCGACCGAGACGTGGGCGCTCGCCGGCGACGCGGTCGCCAGCAGGGCTCCCAGGACCAACCCGACCCCGGCCACTGCCCGGGTCGATCGGGACGTAAGACGCATGTCCGCTCCTCGGTTCGGTTGCTAGCCCCGTAGTCGCCGCTCGGCGCCCGCCGGTTCCCGGCGGTCCCCGACGGTGCGCGAGGTTTTCACCGGAAGTGCCCGGGAGGCGTACAGGTGTTCGCTATGCTGGCGGCATGTCGGACGTGCCGGAGCTGCGATGGGAGCTGGTCGGGGAGGGCGACCAGGGCCGGCTGTTCGACGAGCCCGTGTTCGAGCGCGAGCCGGGGCGCGGCGAGTTCCGGGGGATCGAGTTCCTCCACGTGCGGTCGCGGCGGATCATCAACGAGGTGAAGGGGGCGCCGTACGGCTTCCGGTGGACGATCAACGCCTACCGAGGCTGCACCCACGCCTGCACCTACTGCCTCCTCGGCGACACCCCGATCCGCATGGCCGACGGCACCACCCGCCCCATCGCGGCGCTAGAGATCGGCGACCAGATCATCGGCACCGTCAAAGACGGCCAGACCCGCCGCGAGACCGT
>DATCLV010000434.1:0-5933 GCA_036563745.1 Acidimicrobiales bacterium
GGGCCGGGCGACGGCGGCCCGGACCTCGGCGGCCAAGGCCTGCAGCTCGCCCAGCCGCCGGTCGATCCGCTCGACGGCCTCGGTGACGTCGACCTCCGGCACCTCGGCGATCGGGGCCGGGACGCCGTCGGCGTCGGCATCGGCATCGGCGCCGGCCGACGGGCCCGACGCGCCGCCCCAGTCGATGGCCAGCTGCCCGTCGTCATCGACGGCCACGTCGCCCGCGGCAGCGTCGCCGTCAGCGGCGGCCGCGGCGTCGTCGGCGCCGGCGTCGTCGGCGCCGGCGGGGGTGGGCGCCGGCCGGTCGGGGTCGGCGAGGTCGAGGACGGCGGCCAGGTCGGGCAGCTCGGGTCGCCAGGCGGGCACCGGGTCGAGGGCGGCGAGGACCTGGTCGAGCCGCCGACGGCCCGAGGCCACCGCCCGTGCGTGCGCGGCCCGGGCTTTCGCCACCTGCTCGCGCAGCGCCGCCGCCCGGGCGTCGGACGCGGCCACGTCGGCCCGGAGCGCGGCCAGCCGGTCGGCCAGCGCGGCCCGCTCCGACTGCCGCTCGGCCAGCTCCTCGGCGACCGGCGCCAGCACGGCGGCGAACGCGGCGCCGGCGTCGGTGTCGCTGCCGTCGGTGTCGTCGGTGTCGTCGGTGTCGTCGGCCGGGCGGGGGACCTCGACGTCGTGCCCGGCCTCGGCGACCAGTGCCGCCAGCGCCGCCTCCCACGCCGTGGTGCGGGCGGCGACCAGCTCGTCGGCGGTGGCCACGGCCTGCACCGCGGCTTCGTGGTGGGCGGCGGCCCGGGACGCGGCCGCGGTCATCCCCTCGGCGTGGGTGCGGGCGTGCTCGGCGGCCTGCTCGGCGGCGGCCAGGGCCGGGACGGTCGGGGCGTGGAAGCCCGACGGCAACGTCCGCTCGCACACCGGGCACGGGTCGCCGGCGGTGAGCCCGGCGGCGGCGTGCGCAGCGGCGTCGGCCCGGCGGGCGTCGGCCAGGGCCACCTCGGCGGCGGCGCAGCGCTCCTTGGCGGCGACCGCCTCCGCCTCGGCGGCGGTGGCCGCGGTGGCGGCCTCGCGGCGCCGATCCTCGGCGGCGGCCAGCTGGGCCCGGGCCTCGCCGAGCCGGCGGCGCGCGGTGGCGGCGTCGCCGACGCGCCGCTGCAACCGGTCGAGCCGCCCCCGGGCGGCGTCGATGGCCTCGTCGAGCCGCTCGGCGGCGGCCTCGGCCTCGGCCAGCTCCTCCCGGGCGGCGGCCACCGCCCGGGCGCGGGCGTCGGCCTCGCGGGCCTGGGCGTCGGCGGCGGCGCGGTCGTCGAGCAGGCCCGCGAGGTCGGCCATCAGGCCGGGCAGCGCGTCGAGCGCCTGCCGGGCGGCCCGCAGCGCCGGTTCGGTGTCGCCGGCCTCGGTGGCGGCGGCCAGCGCGGCCTCGGCGGTGCCGACCGCGGCCTCGGCCTCGGTGAGGGCGGCTTCGGCGGCGGTGACGGCCGCGCCCAGGTCGGCGTCGGCCCCGGCCACCTCGCCGATCCGGCGCACGGCGGCCTCCGCCGCGGCCAGGTCGACCGCCGCGACCAGACGGTCGAGGGCCTGGGCCTCCCGGCGGGCCTCGTCGGCGGCGCGGCGGGCCAGGTCGACCTCGGTGGCCGCCGCCTCCAACCGCTTCACCTCGGCGTCGGCGCCCTCGGCCCGCCGGGCGGCCGCCTCGGCCGCGGCCCGCGGGTCGTCGGCCAGCCGGCCCCGGGCGAAGCGCAGCGTGGCCAGCTTGGGCTCCAGCCGGGCGTGCAGGTCGCGGCTGCGGTCGCGCACCTTGTCGAGCTCGTCGACCCGGAAGATGTTCCGCAGGATCTTCTGCCGCTCGTTGGGCGTGGCCTCCAGCAGCTGGGCGAACCGCCCCTGGGGCAGGAGGACCGTGCGGAGGAACCCGTCGTGGTCGAGGCCCAGCAGCCGCTCGACCACCGCCGCGATGTCGCGCACGCCGTCGAACCGCTCGCCGGTGTCGAGGTTCTCGAGGCGGTGCGTCGACGGCCGGGAGCCCCGGCTCATCGTCCGCGTGGCCCGCCACGTCTGGCCGTCGGCCCGGAACGTGAGCTCGACCTTCATCGTCTCGGCCCGGTCGCCGATCAGGTCGCCCGGCTGCTTCGACCAGGTGCTGGCGCCGTAGAGGGCGAACGTGATGGCCTCCAGCAGCGACGACTTCCCGGCGCCCGTGTCGCCCACGATCGCCACCATGTCGCGGCCCTCGAAGCTCACCTCCTGGGCCGCCCGGTAGGACCGCAGCCCCTCCACCCGCAGCGTGAGCGGCCGCACTAGCCCTGGCCCCCTCCGGCGCCCGAGGGCGGCGCACCCGCCGCGGCCTCGGCCGGCGCCCGCCCGCGGCCGTCGCCGCCGTCGCCGCCGTCGCCCGACGCGGGCTCGGTGGACAGGCGCTCGGCCAGCTCGGTGGGCAGTTCGAAGTCGTCCTCGTCGGGGAAGGCCGGGTCGTCGCCGTCGAGCCCGGCGCCGAGGAACGCCTCGAACACCTTCATCGCCCGGTCGACCCGCGGGCCCGACGTGCCCTTGGCCGCCAGGAACTCCCGGAACTGGTCGGCCACCGGCGGCTCGGCGCCCGGATCGACCTCCTCGGCCACCGGCGGCGCCGCCCCCGCCACCCGCTCGACGACCGAGTGGAGCGTCGCCTTCGGCAGCAGCCGGGCGATCTGCTCGGCCAGGTCGGGAACGGGGGCCTCGACGTCGACGATCACCTGGTGGATGCCGGTGGACGCCGGATCGGCCTTCGCCGCGACCTCCTCCAGCGTGCCGGCCAGCCGCACCAGCGGCCGCCCGCCCGACAGCGGCACCACCTCGGGCCGCGCCCGGCGGCCCGGCGGGGCGTCGAGCACCACCACGCTCTTGGCCTCACCCAGCTCGCCGAAGTCGATCGGGATCGGCGAGCCGGCGTAGCGGCCCACCGCGCCCGGCAGCTCCTGCGGGCGGTGGATGTGGCCGAAGGCGGCGTAGCTGGCGGTGGGGAGGTGGTCGACCTTGGTGGCGTAGTCGTCGGCCACGTGGACCTTCCGCTCCGACCCCGACCACACGGCCCCGCCCACGTGCAGGTGGGCGGCGAACAGGGCGACGTGCCGGGTCGGGTCGAAGCCGGTGGTGAGGCCGTCGGCCAGGTTGGCCTCGACCAGGCCCACGCCGTCGGTGTAGCTGCCGTTCCACCGCTCGGCGGGCAGGTCGAAGCTGCGGACCAGGGCGTTGGGGTGCACGAACGGCAGCACGGCCAGGCGGGCTTCCTGCCCTTCGCTGCCCGCCCCGCCCGGGAACGTGAGCACCCCGCCCCGGCCGGCCGGGCGGGCGTGGCCGACGAAGCGGATGCGGTGCGCCGAGGCGTCGCCCGCCAGCCGGGCCGTCATCCCCACCACCCGGTCGAGCACCTCGAACAGGTCGGAGCTGTCGTGGTTGCCGGCGATCACCACCACCGGTGCCAGGGCGGCCAGACGGGCGAGCGCCTCGAAGGCCCGGTGCAGCTCCTCCACCCCCGGGCGGGCGTGGTCGAACACGTCGCCGGTGTGGACCACCAGGTCGAGCTCGCCCTGGGCGGCGATGGCCGCGATCTCGTCGAGCACCACGTCGTGGTCGGCCTCGCGGCGGACCCGGCCCAGCGTGGTGCCGAGGTGCCAGTCGGAGGTGTGCAGCACCCGCATCAGGCGCGCCTCCCCGGCGGGCGCCGGAGGCGCCACCCGGTGATCTCCGCCCGCGCCCGCATCAGCCCGAGCCCCCGGGGCTGCCGAAGCCGCCCAGGTGGGCGCCGCCGGCGATGCTGGCGAACACGTCGTCCTCGGCCTGGGCCCGCTCCTCGGCCGACGGGCGGCCCTCGTCGACGTTGGTGGCGTAGCCCGGGAACGGGAACCGCAGCGGGATCGGCACCGGCACCAGCGGCTGGTCGAGCACCATCGTGCCGGGCAGGAACCGGGTGGCCCGGGCCCGCAGCTCGGGGGTGAGGAACTTGTACTCGGCCGCCTCGGAGGCGTCGAGCCGGCCCACCACCTTGATCGCCGCGTTGCGCACGATCGCCGGGTCGACCGCGGTGGCCGCCTGCTCGGCGCCGATCAGCAGCACGCCCAGCGACCGGCCGCGCTCGGCCACGTCGACCAGCAGCTCCTTGAGCGGGGAGCTGCCCTCCCGCGGCGCGTACTTGTTGAGCTCGTCGAGCACCACGAACTGCAGCGGCTCCCGGCCCGACGACTGCTTGGCCTCGAACACCGCGCTCAGCAGGGCGCCGACCACGAACCGCTGGGCGGCGTCGTGCAGGGCGTGGAGGTCGACCACGGTGATGGCCGAGCGGGTGACGTCGGGCGCCGTGACCCCGGTGCGGACCAGGTGGCCGAGACGGGGGATCAGCGCGTAGAGCCGGCGGAGGAACGCCTGGACCGTGCCCTGCTGGACGCCGGCCGACCACTGGTCGTCGAGCTCGACGCGCTCGGAGATGGCGTCGACCAGCTCGCCGAAGTCGGTGACCTCGTGGCCGCCGGGGCCCGCCGACGGCACCGCCGGGCGCTTGCCCAGCTCGGACGCCACCCGGTCGAAGTTGTTCATCGAGCCCTCGCCGCCCTCCAGCAGCACCAGGCCGCCGGGCACGCCCTCGAGCGGGGCGGCGTGGCGGGCCAGCTGGATGCGGACCCGCTGGGAGATGAACGAGATCTGGTTGCGGTTGGCGGCCTCGTCGGCGAAGCAGAACTCGAGCAGGCCGCGGCGCACGAACTCCAGCGGCGTCCAGCCGAACACCTCGACCTCGTCGGTGCGGCGGGAGTCGATGGCCGGCACCAGGCCCTGACCGCCGGCGACCGGCGGGGCCCAGATCGTGACGTCGCGGAACGGCCCCGGATCCTCGACGCCCAGCGCCGCCCACTGCTGCCGGGCCTCGGGGTGCTTCACGTCGAGCAGCCGGTTGGGCCGGTCGAGGTGGAGCAGGTCCTCGCCCTTCAGGTTGAACACCAGCGCCCGCGTGTTGGCGGCGTGGGGCCCCAGGATGCGGCGGCCCCGATCGGTCTCGAACAGCTGGTAGAGCAGGAAGCTGGCGTAGGACGTCTTGGTGGCGACGCCTGAGATGCCGGCGATGTTGACGTGCCCGCCGTTCTTCCCGGACAGGAACGCGAAGTCGAGGTGGACGGGCTCGCCGGCCTGGTCGAGCCCCACGGGCAGCCGGTCCTCCATCTGGTCCTCGAACAGGGCGACGCGGCGGGCCTCGTCGGCGCAGGCCACGACCTTGGCGCCGGGGGCGGGGGAGACCCACACCTCGGGCTCGACCCGCAGCACGGCCACCTCGACCCGGCGGGCCGTCTCGCCCGGCATCGTGCGCGAGTCGACGATGCGGGCCGTGTCGGACGCCCAGGTGGCACCCTCGATGTGGCCCGACGTCTCGGCCACGATGCCGAAGTGGGTGACCACCCGGCCGTCGGGCAGCGTCTGCTCGCACGCCACCAGCTGGTCGAGCGTGGCGACGGCGTCGGGCGCCAGCACCACCGTGAACCGCTGGGAGCTGGTGGGCACCGCGCCGTCGACGTGGCCGAGGACGGCGCCGGTGGCCATCGAGGCCGCCAGCCGGGCGGCGCGCTCGTCGACCGCCCGCACGGCGTCGGCGTGCTCCACGGCGCCGACCGCGCCGTTGCCCGGGCGGTGGTCGACGCTCATCGGGCCGCCACCAGAGGCCGGGCGCCGGGCGTGGCGCCGCCACCCCGGGCTTCGCCGTCGCCGTCGTGCCGGTCGGCGTCGCCGGGACCGACCTCGCCGACCAGGCGGGCGATGGCCGTGCGGAGGGCCCGCGACGCCAGGCCGGCGTCGCCCAGCAGGTGGCGCAGGTGGCGCTCGAGCGCCCCGGTGGGCTGCAGGTTCTGCGGGGCCCGGGGGTCGACGTGGGGGACGCCGGCGAAGCGGGGGAGCATCCCCGCCACCTGGCACGCCACCCGCAC
>DATCLV010000435.1:0-4046 GCA_036563745.1 Acidimicrobiales bacterium
GCGTGTTCTGGCTGGCGGGGCAGGGCGGCTACGGCATCCAGACCGCCCCGGCCCTGGCCCGCCTGGCGGCGGCGCTGATCCGGGCTGCCGCTCCCGACGACGAGCTGGACCTCGACCTCGCCGCCCTGGCGCCGGACCGTCTGCGGTAGGGCCGCGGGCCGGTTCGAGCGAACGCGGCGGCCCGTCAGCCGGCCGGGCAGCCGGAGTCGGGCAGGTGCTCGGGGATGCCCCGCGGCAGGAGGCGCCAGTGCTCCATGCAGCCCACGTTGCCGATGGTGAACGAGCGCCAGCCGATCTTCACGTCGTAGCTGTAGGTCACCCGCACCTCCAGGAAGGGGGCGCCGTCGCCCGTGATCAGCTGCTGGTTGCACGAGTTGAACTCGATGAAGATCTGCACGTAGGGCTCCACCGCCCCGGTGCACCACGTCGTCTGGTTGAAGAGGGCTTCGACGCCGTCGACGACCGCCGTGCAGTAGCCGAAGCCCACGGTGTTCCGCAGTGGGAACCTGTTCACGGTCGCCGTCTGGTTGCTGTGGTACTGGCAGCCGGGCGGCGGGTCGGCGCCGGCGGGCGGGGCCGCCAGGACCGCGGCGGTGGCGCCGAGCACCGCCGCGGCCAGGAGGCGGGCCGCCCGCCTCATCGGGCCATCGGGATCAGGCCGTTCATCGCCTGATCGATGGGGATGCCGACCGGGACCGGCGGTGCCTCGCCGTTCGGGTACCGCTCGATGACGACGTGCAGCTCCAGCGGGGCGACGCCGACGATCGGCAGGGGCGAGCTCCACTGCCCCCACGGCATGCACCACTGGGCGGTCCCGGTGAAGCGCACCACGTTGAAGCCGTAGGTGGCCCGGCCGGTCTCGCCGGGGGCGATGGCGTAGGGGCCGATGCCCTGGCCCAGCTCCCAGGACAGGGAGTACGACGCGCCGAGCGAGCCGCCGAAGCCGCTGTAGCTCAGGCCGATGTTCCCGGAGGCGGTGAGGGTCTGGGTGGTCGACAGGCTCTGGTAGAGGTTGATCGGCCCGCTCGTGCGGTTGGCGGTCGAGATCGCGCCGATGCTGAGGAAGGCCTCCGACGAGTCGGTGACCGTGTACCGGGCGCTGAGCAGCTGGGTCCAGACGTTGCAGGCCTCGGCGGTCGTCACCGGGGCATCGGCGGGGGCGGCGCCGGCGGCGTGGGCCGTGATCCCGGGGACGAACGCCGCCCCGGCGACGCCGGCCACCGCGAGCCGCCGCAGCAGGCGGCGTCGGTCCCTTCCTTCCCTCGTGCCGGGGGTGCCCCGGGCCTCGGACGGTGTGCGTTGCGTGCTCGCCATGGTCCACCTCTTCGCTCTTCGCTCTTCGCCGGGAGCCGGTCGGCCGTCCGGGCGCGCCCGTGCCGTGTGCGTGCCCCGGCGTCGGTGGGTCGGGGCCGCGGTGGTCTCGGGGCGCGTTCGGAACCGGGCCGCGGCGCGGGTGGGCGCCGGGCGCGGCCGTTGCAGTCGTGGCGCCGTGGCTGCCCGGGCCCTCGCCGGTCACGCCTCCCCTCCCCGTGGCGACGGCCTGGTCGCGGCGCCTGCCGACGACCTTAGGAGAGAAACACATTTTTGTCTACCACTCGCTCTGGCCGTCGAGGCACTGCGGCGAGGCCGACCCCGGCCGTACCCCCGGGTGGCCCGTGGCCGTGGCGGCGAGGTCAGGAGGTGGGGCGGCGGCGGTCGAGCCAGACGACCGTGCGGGCGCCCGTGGCGTGGGTGCCCCAGGCGTCGGCGATGTGGTCGACGAACCGGAGGCCCCAGCCGCCCGGGTCGGGACCGGTGGGCTGCACCTCGCGCATCGCCGGGCGGCCACCGCCGTGGTCCTCCACCTCGATGCGGAGCCGCTCGGGGTGCAGGGCGAGCCGCACCTGGAGCGGCGGGGCGCCGTGGCGCACGGCGTTGGTGGCCAGCTCGCCGACGGCCAGCTTGAGGTCGTCGACGTCGGCGGGGCCGAAGCCAGTGGCGGGCGCCCACCTGGCGAGGACGTCGGCGACGAAGCGCCGGACCGCCGGCAGCGCGGCGGGGTCGGCGTCGAACGTGTGGGCGGCCCGCAGGGGATGGGGCCCGACGACCTCGGCGTGCAGGCGGCAGACCTGGTCGACGGCGATCGGGTGGTCGTGGTCGGTCACCGCGGACGACGGGTAGGCGCACAGCAGCGTGAAGGGTGCCGAGGCGCCGAGGCGGTTCCACAGGGCCTCGAGCTCGATCGTCGCCGGGATGTTCCCGGCGCCCCACAGCAGCGCCACCATCTCGCCGTAGACGTGCACCCCCGGGCCCCGGGCGACCGCCCAGCGGACGAGGTCGGCGACGACGGCGTCGAAGCGCTCGGCGTCGGGCCACCCGTCGACCAGGAACCGGTCGAGCACGGCGCGGGCGTCGAGCGTGATCAGCCGGCCGCCGGCCCGGGCGGCGTCGACGTCGACGCCGCCTCGGGCGATGCGGGCCTCGATCGCGGCGAGGTGGGCCGCGGTCGCGACGGCGACGGCCACCGTGCCCTGCCGCAGCCCGGCCAGCAGGTGGCCGCCGGCGGCGTGGGCCAGGTGCTCGTCGTCCTCGTAGAACAGGACGAGGTGACCGGCGGTCTCAGTACGCCGTTCCGTACCGATCGACACAGGAAGCCCCTCTCGGGCTCGTGGTCCGAAGCACGCAACCTACACGACGCCCCGGGCCCAGGCATGGCAGGTCAACTCGGGGTCAGGTCGGGTGGGGGAACGTGGGGGTGGCGGAAGGGGAGGGTGCGTCGAGGCGGCGGAGCTTCTGCCAGCGGAGGCGGGTGCCGCTCGCGGCGGTGAGCACCGAGCGGATCACCACCAGGTACATGAGCTGGCGGTAGAAGACCTGCTGCAGCGGCACCGCCCACAGCGGGCCCAGGGGCTCCCGGTCGAGGCGGAACGCCACGGCCGCCAGGGCCAGCTGCGCCAGCGTGAACGTCACCCAGCCGGCGAGCACGGCCCGGCTCCCGCCGGTCGCCACCGCCACCACGGCCACGACGTCGACGATCGGCGCCAGCAGCGGCAGCGCCACCTGGAACACCGCCGCGTACGGCAGCCCCACGAGCCCGATGCTCCGCCGCTCCCGGAGCGCGCCCCGGTGCTTCCACACGGCCTGCAGGGTCCCGTAGCTCCAGCGGTAGCGCTGGCGCCACAGGTCGCCGGTCGTGAACGGCGCCTCGGTCCAGGCGATCGCGTCGTCCCGGTAGAGGACCCGCCAGCCGGCGCGGGTCACGGCGATGGTGAGGTCGGTGTCCTCGGCAAGCGTGTCGGCGCTCACCCCACCCACCTGGCGCAGCGCCGCCAGCCGGAACGCACCGACCGCCCCCGGCACCGTCGGGATCGCCCGGGCCAGGGCGAGGAGGCGCCGGTCGAGGTTGAACCCCATCACGTACTCGATGTGCTGCCACCGCCCGAGCAGCGACCGCCGGTTCCACACCTTGGCGTTGCCGCTCACCGCCCCGACCCGGGGGTCGTCGAACGGTGCGACGAGGCGGTCGACGGTGTCGGGCCGGAACACGGTGTCCCCGTCGACCAGCACGACCACCTCGGTGCGGGCGGCGGCGATGGCGGCGTTGAGCGCGGCGGGCTTCCCGCCGTTGGGCTGGCGGATCACCCACACCCCGGGCAGCCCGAGACGCTCGACGATGTCGCCGGTGCCGTCGGTGGAGCCGTCGTCGACCACGATCACCTCCAGCCCCCACGGCCAGTCGGACCGGACCAGCGACAGCACGGTGTCGGCGATCCCCGCCGCCTCGTTGTAGGCGGGGACGATGACGGTGACCGGGCCGACCCAGTCGCCGGTCCGGGGCGACCGGGCGTGCCGCACGGCCGCGACCACGGCGACCACCGCCCGGACGGCCAGCAGGGCCGTCACCGGCCAGAACGACCACCCCACCACCGTGGCGACCAGCCCCGCCGCCCGGAGCGCCGCCAGGGTGACGTGCCCGTTGAGGCGGGCGGCGGCGCCCGCGGGCGGGTTGGCGTCGTCGCGCAGGCCGACGACGTCCGAGACCGGGACCGGCCGGAGCGCCGCCGCCG
>DATCLV010000436.1:0-11817 GCA_036563745.1 Acidimicrobiales bacterium
GTGCGGGCGGGACAGCGGTCGGCGCTCACACCTGCCCCTTCCACCAGCGGTCGCGGAAGCGGTCGGGCGGCCCCTCGGGCGGTGCGCCACCGGGGTCCCACGACGTGGCGCCCGGGAGGTGGCCGCCCACCCGGGCGACCCAGCGGTCCCAGGTGCCGGTCCGGGTCGTGAGGCTGTAGCGCCGGGCGTCGGACCAGGCCGTGGCCCACAGGCGCCAGGCGGCCCGCTCGCCCCACTCGCCCCGCCGCCCCGCCGGCGCCGCGGCCTGGGCCGCCTCCTGGAGCGCGAGCAGCAGCTCGGGCAGCGGCAGGCCGGCGACCGTGGCGGCCGTCGGGCCAAGGGGACCGGTGGTGCCCAGGCCGGTGCCCGACGCTCCGCCGTACGGGTCCCGGGGGTCGGGGTGGGCCGTGCCACCGACGACACCGACGATGCCGAGCGGGCCGACCAGGCCGATGGGGCCGATGGGGCCGGGGCCCGCGGGTGCCGCCGGCGACCAGGCGCCCTCGGGCGGGGACGGCGCCAGCACCGACGCCGCTACGCCGTGCCAGCCCACGGGCCCGGGGCCCAGGGTGGGGTCGGGGCCGGCCAGGAGCCGGCTGCGGCCGTTGTCGAGCACCACGACGTGCAGCTCCGCGGGCCCACCCGTGTCTCCGCCGCCGGGCCCGGTGAGCACCGTGGTCGTCGACGGCCGGCGGTGGCCGGTGGCCGGGCGGGCCTGGACGGCGAGCAGGAGGTCGGCCTGGTCCCACGAGGCGGCGAGCCGGTCGATGCCCAGCACCACCACCAGCACCGGGGGCAGGACCGGGAGCAACCGGCCGTCGCCGTCGTGGGCGACGAGCACGAGCGACCCGGTGTCCGCCACCGCCAGGTCGGCGCCGACCACGCCTACGGGGGCGCCGAGCAGCTCCTCCCGGCGGCGGTCGCGGGCGAAGCGCACGAGCTCGTCGGGGCGGCGGCGCGACCGCCGGTCCTGGGCCCGCTCGACGAACAGGTCGTGCATCCGCTGGCGTGGCTCGGGCCCGCCGGGCGCGGCGGCCAGCACGTCGTCGGGGACCTCGTCGGCGAGCCGGGCGATCCACTGGCCCAGGTCGGTGCCGACGACGCCGACCCCGCGGGCGGCCAGCATGGCGTCGACGTCGATCTCGTCGGTGATCGGCGAGGCGGCGGTGAGGACCCGGGGCGCGGCGTGGTCGGCCACCACCCGGGCGACGTGGTCGCGCGCCTCGGCGGCGGTCGACGCCCAGGCCACGTGGGTGCCCTGCTCGAGGGCCCGGTCGGCGAAGCGCTCCAGCAGCTCGGGCAGCGCGGCGACGATGTCGTGGCGAACGCCCCGGGCGGCGTCGCGGAGGTCGTCCCGGGGGCCACCCCGGAGGCCGTCGTGACGGGCGTCGGGCGCGCCGAGGCCGCCGAGGCCGTCGGGGCCGTCGGGCCCGGGAGGACCGGAAGGGCCGGGAGGACCGGAAGGGCCGGCGTGGCCGTGGCGGCCGTGCGGGCCGGGGACGTCGGGTCGACCGTCGGCGTCGGGCATCGGGGGCGACCCCTCCGGGCGGTGCGGGACGAGGTGTCGCCGCGCCCCCCGCCGGGTGGGGACCACCGGGCCGGTGAGGTGCTGGGCGACGGGCAGGAGGCTCACGAGGTGACCTCCGCGCCGGCGGGCAGGGCGTCCTCGACGACCTGGGCGAGGTGCCGCACCTCGACCGGCGACCCCAGCGCCTCCGCCCGGTTGCGCAGGTGGAGCAGGCAGGCGGTGTCGCAACCGACGAGGGCGTCGACGCCCGCCAGCGCCCGCAGGTGGTCGTCGGTGAGCGCCCGCGGCCCGGCGTCGGCCCCCGAGGTCGGGACGGGGTGCAGGTCCGGCAGCGCCGAGGCCGGGAGGTCGGCCAGCTCGGGCGGCACGTCGGGCTCGGGCACCGTCGGCGCGCCCGCGAAGCCGCAGCACCGGTCGGCGCCGGTCCAGGCCACGGCCTCGTCGCCGGCACCGGCCGCGACCTGGTCGAATAGGACGTTGACCGCGCCATCCGTGGCCCCGAGCCGGCAGGCGTGGTGGAGGGCAAGCCGGCGGGGGAGGTGCCGGACCGGTTCGGGCAGGTGGTCGACCCGGGAGGCGAGCAGCGCCGACCACTCGTGGGTCTGCTCGCCCACACGGCGGGCCCGCCGCGCGGTGTCGGCGTCGCCGACGATGGCGAACAGCTCGGGCCAGTGGCACCGCACCATCGCGGCACACGACGCCGAGGGCACCACCACGGCGGCCGCGCCCCGGTCGAGCTCGGCCTCCAGCGCCGCCAGCGTGGGCCGGGCCACGGCGGCGGCCTCCTCGGCGCAGCCGGCGTCCCACGCGGGCCGCCCGCAGCAGGTCTGGCCCAGGTCGCACGACACGGTGCACCCGGCGGCCCGCAGGGTGCGGACCGCGGCCTCACCGACCTCGGGGGCGATGACGTCGACCACACAGGTGATCAGCAAGCTGACCCGCACCGGGTCGTCCTCTGCTTCGTTCACGTTCGCTCTCCGCCTTGCTACCTGCCGACTGGAAGGTGTCCGCCCGCAGGACATCGAGAGCGCCCCCTGTCGCTCTGCGAGCCGATCCGGTCACCCAGAGCGACCTCGCGGCGCCATATTGCATCCCCCGACCGCGCCATGTGGGGGAAACGCGGCGAAATTTTCGGGTGGGGCCGGGGCGTTAGCGTCGGGGGATGGCCGCCTCCGCCTCCGACGACTGCACGTTCTGCGGGATCGTGGCCGGCCGCCTCCCGGCCCACGTGGTCCTGGACGACGAGGTGGCGATGGCGTTCCTCGACGTCCGCCCGCTGTTCCCCGGCCACACGCTGGTGGTGCCCCGGGAGCACCACGTGACGCTCACCGACCTGCCCGCCGACCAGGTGGAACCGCTCTTCTCCCGCGTCCGACGGCTGACCCGGGCGGTCGAGCGGGGGATGGGCGCCGCCGGCTCGTTCGTGGCGATGAACAACGTGGTGTCGCAGAGCGTCCCGCACCTGCACGTCCACGTGGTGCCGCGCAACCGCAAGGACGGCCTGCGCGGCTTCTTCTGGCCGCGGACCCGCTACGGCAGCGACGACGAGGCCGCGGCCGTGGCGGCCACGCTGCGGAAGGCGCTGGCCGAGGCCGACGCCGAGATCGCCTAGAGCGCCGGGATCGCCGAGAGGGCCGGGACCGCCTAGAGGACGGCGCCCGCCGTCGAGGCCGGCGCCGGGGACGTCGCCGGGTCCGGCACCTGCTCGGGACCGGCGGCCGCGTCGGCGCCGGTGCCCGGGCCCGCCTCGGCTCCCGCCGCCGCGTCGGCGTCCGGGCACGGGACCAGCCCGCACGGGTAGCGGCCGTGGGCCCGGCGGAACACCGTCTCCACGCCCAGCAGGAAGAACGTGCCGACCACCAGGCCGGCGGTCACGTCGGAGAACCAGTGGACGCCCAGGTAGACGCGGCTGGCGGCGATGCTGGCGATCAGCCCGCCGGCCACCGCCACCGACGCCCACCACAGCGCTCGGCGCCGGGTGTAGAGACCGACCACCGTCGGCAGGAGGCCCCACAGCGCCACCGCCGCCATCACGTGGCCGCTGGGGAACGAGTAGCCGGTGCCGTCGACCATGCGGTGCAGGTCGGGCCGGGGACGGCCCACGGTGGCCTTCAGGACGAACTCCAGGGCCGGCCGGGTGAGGGTGGCGGCCACGAGGGCGACCGCCACGGCCGGGCAGCGGCGCCAGGTGAGCAGGGCGCCGATGCCGCCGAGGGCGAGCACGATCAGCGTCGAGCCCAGGCGGGACACGGTGAGGAAGAACTGGTCGAGGTCGGCCGTCCGGCTGCTCTCGACGGCCCGCTGGATGGGTTCGTCCCAGGTCAGCAGCGTCTGCCCACCGGAGAGGGCGGCGGCCGTGGCCAGGCTCAGGAAGAGGAGGGCGAGGCCGGCGACCAGACGGGGCCGCGGGAGCAGCACGGAGGCGGGTGTGGCGGGCGGGTCGAGGTGGACGTGCACGGCAGTGACTCTAAGGACCCAACCTGAAACCGCCCTGAACGCCCTGACCTGGTGTTCAGCTGGGGTTCAGGGTTCGAAGCGGACGTGCGGTGTGCCCTCGGTCACCGTGATCGTGGCCGGGACCCCCAGCAGCTCGAGCGCCCGGTCGCCCAGGCCGTCGCCACGGACGGTCACGACCTCGCCCTTGTGGGGGCCGGCGACGATGGTGAGGTCGACGCGCGCCGCACCCCCGTCCACCTCGGTGGCGTCGACCACCAGCGCGTCGTACGTGCCGTCTTCCAGGACTTCTGCCATGGCGGCCAGTCTCTCGTGCCGTGGCGCGGCATCCTGTGCAGCGTGAGTCGCGACTTCGCCGGTGCTCCCAACCTCACGGGCAAGCTCCTGATCGCCGAGCCCATGCTGGAGGACCCGAACTTCGAGCGCTCGGTCGTGCTGCTGATCGAGCACAGCGAAGAGGGCGCGCTCGGGGTGGTGCTCAACCGGCCCACCGACATCGACGTCGGGGCCGTGCTGGAGCAGTGGGGCGCGCTGGCGACCGACCCGCCGGTGCTCTACGTCGGCGGCCCGGTGAGCCAGGACAGCCTGGTGGCGCTGGGCCGCAAGCGGTCGGGGACGGAGGTGGCCGGCTGGACGCAGGTCCTGGGTGACGTCGGTGCCGTCGACCTGCACCTGGAGCCGTCCGACCTGGCGCCGGCCCTGGAGGGCATCCGGGTGTTCATCGGCTACTCGGGGTGGGACGCGGCGCAGCTGGAGGCCGAGCTGGCCCAGGACGCGTGGATGGTGGTCGACGCCGAGGTGGAGGACGTGTTCGCCTCCGACCCCGAGACGATGTGGCGGGCGGTGCTGCGCCGCCAGGGCGGCAAGCTGGCGCGGCTGGCGAACTTCCCGCCCCACCCGTCGGTCAACTGACGGTCGCCCCGACCGCGACGACCGGCTACCGGCCTACTGGTCGGTCGCCAGGCGCTTGAACCCCTCGCCCCACGGCGCGCCGACGAGCGCGCCGTGGCTCGCCAGCCGGTCGTCGACCCGCCGGCGGAACTCGGCCATCTGGGCGCTCTCCTCGCTCGAGCCCTCCTCGACGAACATCGTCGAGCGGAACTGGCTCCGGTGGGCGAGCAGGGCGGCGAGCTTGCGGTCGGCGTGGTCGCGGTCGACGACCTCGACGTGGTCGATCTCGTCGGACTCGAACAGCAGCAGCGCCCCCGGCCGGTGGTGGGGGAGCTCCTGCTCGGGGAAGAAGTGCGGGTCGCGGGCGGCGACCAGGCCGTCGACGGTGAGGAAGCCGGCGTGACGGTGGTCGGGGTGGAGCCGGTAGCGCTTCCACGGGTCGTGGCCCAGCACCACGTCGGGCCGCAGCTTCCGGATCCAGTAGGCGACCTGCCAGCGCTGGCGGAGGCCGTCGGACAGCTCGCCGTCGGGCCAGCCGAGGAAGACCACCTCACCGGTGGCGCCCAGCTCCTTCGCCGCCGCCCGCTGCTCCACCTGGCGGGTGGCGACCAGCTCGCCGATGTCGGCGTCGGGGTCCCAGGTGCCCTTCGAGCCGTCGGTGCACACCAGGTGGTGGACGACGCAGCCGGCGGCCGCCCACTTGGCCAGCGTGGCGCTGCACCAGAAGTCGGTGTCGTCGGGGTGGGCCCCGATGGCCAGCGCCCGCTCCGGGACCGGCAGGTCGCGACCGATGCCGGGGGTGCCGCCCGGGTCGCCGGTGCTGCCCGGGTCGCCGGGGTCGCCGGTGGGATCGCCGGTGACACCGGGGTCGCCGTTGGGGCCGGCGGGGCTCACGAGCGGACCGGGTGGGCCGGGACCTCGATCCCGACGTCGGCGGGGGCGAGGCCGTGGAGGTCGGGCCAGGCCAGGTCGGCGGGGAGGTCGACGTCCCAGCGCAGCGCCGGGTCGTCGACGATGCGCAGGGGGAGGCCCAGGCGCCCCGCCTCGGCGCGGTGGCGCGCGAACGAGCCCGGGCCGTAGGCGAACCCGAACCCGGCGTCGGTGGGCACGGCCAGCACGTTCGACCCGTCGCGGCGCCGGTCGGGCACGACGGTGACGCCGGGGAAGTCGGCGACCCAGGCCAGCTCGCGGGCCAGCGGCAGGTCGGCGTGGGCGACGATGGCCCGCTCGACGCCGCGGTCCCGCAGCGCGGCGACGCCGTCGGCCACGGCGCCGTTGAGCCCGCGGCCCGGGCACCAGACGACGTCGGCGCCGGCCTCGCCGGCCCAGTCGCGCACCTCGTCGTCGTCGCACACCACCACGACGGGCAGGGGTGCGGCCGCGGCCACCACGATGTCGGCCAAGCGGCGGGCGAGGGCGGCGCGTGCGGGCGGGTCGAGCGCGGCGGCGAGGCGGAGCTTGGCGGCCGTGAACGCCTTGACCGGCACCACGACCGCCGCCGATCCGGCCCGAGCGGGAAGCACGAGCGGAGCGTATCGGCCCGGTCCCCGCAGCCGAACTCCGGGGACCGGGGACTCCGCCGGCCGCAACCCGTCCCCGTGCCCGCCTCCACGACCTAGGGTGACCGCCATGTCGCACCGGGTCGCCGTGATCGGAGGTGGCTCCTGGGGGACCACCGTGGCCGTCCTGACCTGCCGCAACGCCCCGACGACGCTGTGGTGCCGGCGCCCCGGCCTCGCCGAGGAGGTGAACACCCGGCACACCAACTGCGACTACCTCGACGGGTTCACGCTGCCCGCCGAGCTGGCCGCCACGTCGTCGCTGGAGGAGGCGGTGACCGGGGCCGACCTGCTGGTCATGGGCGTGCCGTCCCACGGGATGCGGGCCACGCTGACCGAGCTGGCGCCCTACGTGACGCCCGGCATCCCGGTGGTCAGCCTGGCCAAGGGCCTGGAGCAGGGCACCGACCTGCGCATGACCCAGGTGATCGCCGAGGAGCTGCCCGGCCACCCCACCGGGGTGTTGACCGGCCCCAACCTGGCCCGGGAGATCCTGGCCGGGCAGGCGGCGGCGTCGGTGGTGGCCTTCGACGACCACGACGTGGCCGTCGAGCTCCAGCACGTGTTCGCCGGCGACCTGTTCCGGGTCTACACGAACGACGACGTCGTCGGCTGCGAGCTGGCCGGGGCGCTGAAGAACGTGTTCGCCATCGCCTCGGGCATGGCCGACGGCCTCGGCACCGGCGACAACACCCGCGCCGCGGTGATCACCCGGGGCCTGGCCGAGCTGGCCCGCCTGGGCGTGGCGATGGGCGGGCAGCCGATGACGTTCTCCGGCCTGGCCGGCATGGGCGACCTGGTCGCCACCTGCATCTCGCGCCAGAGCCGCAACCGCTACGTGGGCGAGCAGCTGGGCCTGGGCCGCACGATCGAGGAGATCCAGGCCGAGATGAAGATGGTCGCCGAGGGCGTGAAGACCGCCAAGGTGGTGATGGACCTGGCCCGACGCCACGACGTCGACATGCCGATCGTCACCGAGGTCTACGGCGTGCTGTACGAGGGCCGCACCGCCGAGGACGCCTACCGCGGCCTCCTCCGCCGGGCCTCCGGCCGCGAGCACCGGTAGCCCTCGCCGCTGCCCGGTCTGACGGGCCGGGGCCGGCCCGGCAGAATCCCGGCATGCAGGTGACCCTTCCCTCCGGGACCGCCGCCGAGGTCGTGCGCCCCGCCGACGGCCGGGCGCCGTCGCGGGGGCTCGTCGTGATCCCCGACATCGGCGGCCTCCGGCCCCTCTTCACCGACATGGCGCAGCGCCTCGCCGACGAGCAGGGCTGGGCCGTCGGCGTGTTCGAGCCGTGGGGCACCGAGCCGGCCCCGCCGACGCTGGAGGAGCGCCTGGCGTCGGTCACGCGGCTAACCGACGACGGCCTGCTCGGCGACGCCGTGGCGACCGCCGATGCCCTGGAGGTCGACCCGGTCGGCATCATCGGCTTCTGCATGGGCGGCATGTTCACGCTCAAGGCGGCCGGCACCGGGCGCTTCCACCGGGCCGTGGCCTTCTACGGGATGATCCGGGTGCCGGACATGTGGCGCAGCGACGGGATCGGCGAGCCGCTCGAGGCGCTGGCGCGGCCGGAGGCGTGCCCGACGCTGGCGATCATCGGCACCGCCGACCGGTGGACGCCGGCCGAGGACGTCGCCGACCTGGAGGCGGCGGGGGTGACGGTCGTGCGCTACGAGGGCGCCGATCACGGGTTCGTGCACGACCCGGACCGCCCGGCCCACCGGGAGGCCGACGCGGCGGACGCCTGGCGGCGCACCGTCGAGTTCCTGTCGGCCTGATCCGCTGGTCGGCCTGCGCGACCGGCCTGGCCGGCCCGACCGCGCGACGGCCGGCCCCCGCCCGCCGGGGGCCGGCCGCGTCGGTCCGGCCGGAGCACGCCCGGGGCCCTACGTGCCGGTGCCGGAGGCCTCGGTGTCGCCGGCGTCGTCGGAGCTCGAGTCCGACGGGTCGCGCTCGTCGCCGCGGTCGTCCCGGTCGTCCCGGTCGTCGCCCTCCCGGTCGTCGCAGCCGGGGAAGCGGGGCAGCTCGGGCAGCTCGTCCCACCGGCCCGGGCCCGGCAGGCGACGGTGGCGGTCACCGGGACCCCGGTCACCCGGGCCCCAGTCCCCAGGGCCCCGGCGGTCGCGGTCCCAGCGGCCGTCCCGGTCGCCGTGGTCCCAGCCGTCGCCGTCATCGTCGTCGAACGGCGCACCGGGAGCGCCGATGTCGTCCGGGTCGAAGCGCTCGGGGCCGTCGTCGGCGGTCGCCCGGCCCAGCGCGAAGGCGCCGACCAGGGCGGCGATCCCGAGGAGCCCGGCCCCCACGAGCAGGGACCCGCGCCGCCGAGCGGGCGTGCCGGTCGCGCCCGGCCCCGACCGGGAAGGCCCGTCCCGCAGGTCGTCGGCCCGGACCCGGCGGACCTCGGGCCCGGCGGCCGCCGGCACCTCGGTGGCACCACCGGCAGCCCCGGCGGCACCGGCCGCCCCGGCGTCGGGGTCGGCGGCGTCGACGGTGTCGACGGGGTCGGGCCCCGCGACCGGGTCGGTCCCGGCCGGGCGGGTCTCGTCGACGTCGGGCACCGGGCGGGTCGGTGCCGGGGAGTCGGGGGTGTCCTCGGGGGTGCCGCTGAGATCGGCGGAGTAGTCGGGCCCCTCGTCGCCCCGCTGGTCGCTCATCGCATCCTCCTGTGCTGCGCCGTGTCGGGTGCCGCCGGGGGGAGTGGGGATGGGGGGTGGCCCCGGCGGCACCGGCCCCGGCAAGGATCGACCCGGTTCCTCAGATGAGGCTGGGAGCGCGCTGGGGGAACCCCAAGGTCGCCGAGGCACGTTCGCAGCGTGCTTTCGGGTACAGGAGGGCCGCGATGACCCACATCTCCCGCCGCCACGCGCTGGCCGCGCTCGGCTCGGCCGGCCTCGGGGGCCTGCTCGCCGCCTGCCGCAACGGTGGCGACGGGGGCGGCGCGTCCATCACCACGGCCAGCACGACCACGCCCGCCGGCAGCGAGACCGGCGCCGGCGCCGGGACCCCGGCGGCCCCCGGGGCGGGCCGCGACCTGGCCGCCCGCTTCGAGGAGGCCGGCACCTGCCGGGTCACCCCCGAGCAGACCGAGGGGCCGTACCACATCGACGTCGACCGCATTCGCAGCGACATCCGCGACGGTCGACCGGGTCTCCCGCTGCGGGTCGGGGTCCGGGTCCTCGACGAGGAGTGCCGGCCGATCCCCGACGCCGTGGTCGAGCTGTGGCACTGCGACGGCGACGGCGTCTACTCGGGCTTCGGCGACGGCGGGGGCGAGACGTTCCTGCGGGGCGGCCAGGTGACCGGCGCCGAGGGCATCGCCGAGATCCTCACCATCTACCCCGGCTGGTACCCGGGGCGGACCGTGCACGTCCACACCAAGGTCCACCTGGGCAACCGCGAGGTGCTGACCACCCAGCTCTACTTCGACGACGAGGTGAGCGACACGGTCTTCGCGTCGACCAGCCCCTACGACGGGCACCCGGGCCGCGACGTCACCAACGCCGACGACGTGATCTTCCAGGGCGACAACCTCCTCACCCTGTCCCCCGAGGGCGACGGCTGGCTCGGCCTGATCACGCTCACCGTGGACCGTGGGTGACGGCGGCCGGCCCCGGCGCGCCCGGGCCGGCTCAGCGCTCGGCGGGCAGGCGCAGCGTGTAGCCCACGCCCCGCACGGTGTGGATCAGCGGCGGGTCGACCGCGTCGACCTTCTGCCGCAGGTAGCTGATGTAGGTCTCCAGCACGCTGGCGTTGCCGGCGAACGAGTAGTCCCACACGTTCTCCAGGATCTGGTCGCGGGTGAGGACCCGTCGGGCGTTGGCCAGCAGGTAGTGGAGCAGCCGGTACTCGGTGGGGGTGAGGTCGAGGAGGCGGCCGGCGCGCCACACGTCGCGGGTGTCCTCGTCGAGCTCCAGGTCGGCGTAGCTGAGCTTCCGGTCGCCGGGCCCGCGGCCGCTGGCCCGCCGCAGCACCGCCTTCACCCGCTCGATCAGCTCCTCGATGCTGAACGGCTTGGTGACGTAGTCGTCGCCGCCGAGGCGCAGCCCCTCGACCTTGTCGCGGGTGGTGTCGCGGGCGGTGAGGAAGATGATCGGCAGCCGGGGGCCGGCCCCCTCCAGCTGGCGGACGCGGCGGGCGACCTCGAAGCCGTCGAGGTCGGGCAGCATCACGTCGAGCACGGCCAGGTCGGGCCGCCGCTTCTCGATGACCTCCAGCGCCTCCCGCCCGGACGCCGCGCGCTCGACGGCGAAGCCGTTGTAGCCCAGCGCCATCGCCACCAGCTCGGTGATGTGCTCCTCGTCGTCGACGACCAGGACCAGCGGTTGACGCTCGGCTTCGGCCACCGGGAGCCGAACGTACACTGCCGCCATGGCCACCGGGGAGACCCTCGTCGCCGCCGACCGGGCCGAGGCCCCCGCCAGACCGGCGGAGGTCGACATCGTCCTCCCCGTCTACAACGAGGCGGCGACGCTGCGGGCCTCGGTGCTGCGGCTGCACACGTTCCTGACCGAGCGCTTCCCGCTGTCGTGGCGGATCACGATCGCCGACAACGCCAGCACCGACGGCACCTGGGACCTGGCCCAGGGCCTGGCCGAGGAGCTCGACGGGGTCCACGCGCTGCACCTCGACCGGAAGGGCCGGGGACGGGCGCTGCGGGAGGCGTGGTCGGCCAGCGAGTCGCCGGTCGTCGCCTACATGGACGTCGACCTGTCCACCGAGCTGGAGGCCCTGCTCCCGCTGGTGGCGCCGCTGGTGTCGGGCCACAGCGACCTCGCCATCGGCAGCCGCCTCGCCCACGGCGCCCGGGTGGTGCGGGGCCCCAAGCGCGAGGTCATCTCCCGGGGCTACAACCTGCTGCTGAAGCTGACGCTGCGTTCGGGGTTCTCCGACGCCCAGTGCGGCTTCAAGGCGATCCGGACCGACGTGGCGCGCCGCCTGCTGCCGCTGGTGGAGGACGACGCGTGGTTCTTCGACACCGAGCTGCTGGTGCTGGCCGAGCACAACGGCCTGCGGATCCACGAGGTGCCGGTCGACTGGGTGGACGACGCCGACTCCCGGGTCGACGTGGTCCGCACCGCGTCCGCCGACCTGCAGGGCATCTGGCGGATGGTCAAGCGGCTCGCCGGGGGGTCGCTGCACGTCGACTCGCTGGCGGGGCGGCCGGGCCGGGTGCAGCCCAGCCTCACCGGCCAGCTGGTGCGGTTCGCCTCGATCGGCCTGCTCAGCACCGCCCTGTTCAGCCTCCTCTTCTACGCGCTGGCGGGGCAGATCGGGGCGGTGGCCGCCGGGGTCACGGCCATGGTCATCTGCTCGCTGGCCAACACGGCCGCCAACCGGCGCGTGACGTTCGCGCTGCGGGGCCGCGCCGACCTGGTCCGCCA